>DATKLH010000146.1:0-13033 GCA_035542515.1 Casimicrobiaceae bacterium | reverse complement strand
CGGGCACCCTGAAATCGCCGGTGTGCGTGGTGGTGATACGGTAAGGCGCCGCCTTATCCGGACTTGCGGGAAGCAGCGGCCCGGGATCGGATCGGCGCGGATCTTTCCGCCGTTCGCCTGCTCGCACCAGCCGCCGCCGTTGCTTTCGGGAAGCCAGCCGCCACCTTGGTGGTTGTAACCGGCTTGCCGTGCCGCCGTGGCCGCCCCGAGGCGGGCCTGACTTGGCAACGAGCCAATGCGAACGAACTTAACTTGATATTGTAGCACGCGATCCCCCTTTTCAGCCCGAGCCCGGAATGGTTGAACCGAACTCGAACGTCCGATCGTCCAGCCCGCTCGGGACCTTGGCCGCCCCTCAGCCAGGCTTGGCCGTGCTCGAGATCGAAGGCGCCGACGCCGCGTCCTTCCTGCAAGGACAGCTGTCCGGCAACGTGCTGGCACTGGTCGACGGCGCGGCGCAATACACCAGCTACAACTCCCCGAAGGGCCGGATGCTCGCCAACGGCTTGTTATGGCGGGACGATGCCGCGCATTTCGGCCTCGTGCTCGCGGCCGATCTCGCCGCCGCCGTGGCGAAGCGTCTCGCAATGTTCGTCCTGCGCGCCAAGGCTGCCGTCCACGATCGATCGCAGGAGCTTGCCGTCATCGGCATCGGCGGCAACCGCGCCGGCGAGGTACTCGCCGAATCGCTCGGCGTGGCCGTCCCGGCTCCGCTGCTGACTGCGCGGCGCGAAGGACGTCGCGTCATCGCGCTGCCCGACGGTCGTTTGCTGCTCGTCGTGCCGAGAGGCCAGGCCGATGCGGCGCTCGTGCCGCTGCGGGCCCGCGCGGAGGTGGTGACCGCCGAGCAGTTCGCGTATCTGGCCATTGCGGCCGGCGTGCCTCTGATCACGGCCGCGACGACGGACCAGTTCGTTCCCCAGACGGCGAACTGGGAACTCCTCGGCGGCGTGGCCTTCGACAAGGGTTGCTACACGGGCCAGGAAATCATCGCGCGCATGCAATACCTCGGCCGCCTCAAGGAGCGTCTCTACGCGTTCACGAGTCGCGATGAAGTGGCGCCCGGCACCCGGCTGTATTCCGCCGCCTACGGCGATCAGGCGTGCGGAACGGTGGTCAATGTCGCGCCCGCGCCTTCCGGTGGTGTCGCGCTGCTCGCCGTGCTTCAGCTCGACGCGATGCCTGCGGGATCGATCCGCGTCGCAGCCCCGGACGGGCCCGCGCTAGCGCCGATGTCGCTTCCCTACGCACTGCCCAATGTGCAAAACCCGCCGCGCGAGCGCCTGCGCTAGCGGCGATGAGCGGTCCCACCCATTTCTACGTCTGGTACACCGTCCGTGGCGAGCTTGCGAATGCCATGGAAAAGGTGAGTGGCCTGATGAGCGCGGTGGAAGCGCGCACCGGCATCGCCGGTCGAGTGCTTGCGCGGCGCGACGACGCGTCGACGTGGATGGAGATCTACGAAGGTGTCGACGATGCCGCGCGGTTCGAGCGCGTGCTTTCCGAGCTTGCCCGCGAGCACGACGCGTTGTCGTTCATCGAGGATGGGCGTCGTCACACGGAGCGCTTCGCGGCGCTCACCGACGCGCTCCAGTAAGCTATGTGCCTTGCCATCGTCGCGCTCGATACGCACCCCCGTTATCCGCTGATCATCGTCGCCAATCGCGACGAGTTCCACAAGCGCTCCGCGGCGTCGGCGACGTGGTGGGACACGCCCGCGCGCATGTTCGCGGGACGAGATCTCGAAGCGGGCGGTACCTGGCTCGGCATCACGCCCAGCGGTCGCTGGGCCTTCGTCACCAACGTTCGCGAACCGGGACGGCGCGATGTACAGGCGCCCAGCCGCGGAGAGCTGGTTCCCGCGGTGCTTGCGAATGCGCACGATGTGGACGATGCGCTGCGCGATCTGCAAGCGCGTGCTGACCGCTACAACGGCTTCAATCTGCTTGCCGGCGAAGGGCGCCACGCGGCGTGGATGTCCAACCGCGTGGACCGCGTCCATCGGCTCGCGCCGGGCGTGCATGGCGTATCCAACGCGCAACTCGATACGCCATGGCCGAAGCTTCGGCGGCTGAAGGCAGGCGTTGCGCAGTGGGCTCAACAGGGACACGACGATCCGGAGCCGCTGTTCCGGCTGCTTGCCGATCGCGAGATCGCAGGCGATGGAGAGCTTCCGCGGACCGGTGTGCCGCTCGAGTGGGAGCGACTGTTGTCCGCGCCGTTCATCGTTAGCGAAGGCTACGGCACGCGGTGCTCCACCGTGATCACCATCGACGACCGGGGACGGGTCCGCTTCATCGAACGCAGCTTCGCGCCCGATGCGCGGCGCACCACCGAAGTCGACGAGACGTTCAGCCTGGCATCGGCCGAGGCTTGAGCCGCAGGCGCATTTCCCGATGCGGGATGCCGGCTTCCTCGAACGGCGCACCGCTCACCGCAAAGCCGAAGCGGGCATAGAACGGTAGCGCGTGGGTCTGCGCGTTGAGGATGAGCTCCGGATGCTCCAGCTCGCGCGCGAGCTCGATCAGGCGTGTGACAAGTGCAGCGCCGACGCCGCGCTTGCGCCAGGACGCACGCACCGCAACGCGACCGATGTGGCCGTCGGGCAACAGCCGTGCGCAACCGATGGCGTATCCACGCGCGTCCTCGGCAAGCGCATGGCGCGACCGCGCGTCCATGTCGTCCCATTCGAGCTCCGCGGGGACGCGCTGCTCGACGATGAACACGTCGTTGCGCACCTCGCGCAACGCGGCACGATCGTCCTCCCAGTCGGCGAGCCGCACCGTGTAGGCGGGCTGGGCACTCATCGCCGGTAGTCCGACAGCACCAGTCGCGCGGCGCCCTCGCGGACACTGATCGCGCAGCGTCCACCCACGGGCAGCGTGAGCTTGTCTCGCACGTGACCGAAGGGCAGACCGGTGAAGATCGGGGTGGTGACACGCTCGCGAAAATGCGCGACCACCGCAGCGAGATCGTAGCCGTCGTCGTTGGCTGTGAGCTGGTACTCGGTGAAAGCGCCCAGCAGGATCGCGCGCTGGCGCTGCAGGATCCCCGCGTAGTAGAGCTGGTAGAGCATTCGCTCGATGCGATACGGATGCTCGGCGACATCCTCGAGGAACAGCACGCCACCGCTGACATCGGGCAGGTACGGCGTTCCGACAAGGTGCGCAACCAGCGCGAGATTGCCGCCCCACAGCACGCCGCTCGCGCTCACCTGCGAGGCACCTTCGAGCGCGCATTCGACTTCCCAGGCGGGGTTGCCGAGGAGACCGAAGCAATGATCGAGGGTGAACGCGGAGGGCTGCTCCGCACCGAAGTCGTAGCAGGCCATCGGTCCGCCGAAGGTGACGATGCCGGCGCGGGCCAAGGCCGCGAGCTGGAAAGCCGTGAAATCGGAATGCCCCATCCAGCGGACCCGACGACGGGCGAGCGCGGCGAAATCGATGCGATCCAGCAGACGCGAGAAACCATAACCGCCGCGCGCCATGACGGCAACATCCACGTCGCCACGCTCGGTCATGCGCGCGATGGCAGCGAGACGCTCGTCGTCCGGCGCGGAGAATCGGGTCCAGCGCGAATCGACCGTCGGATCGACGATCACGCTGTGACCCATGCCTTGCAAACGTTGTTTCGCGCGATCCACCGACGCGGGATCGGTGGTGAAGCCGGCCGGCGCGACCAGGCCGAAGCGGATCGACGCACTCATGCAGTCAGCTTGCGGCGCTCGGCGAAGAACTTCGACAGCAGCGCTCCGCACTCCTGCGCGCGCACGCCGCCCACCGCGGTCGCATGATGATTGAGCCGGGGCTCGGCGAAAAGATCGATCACCGAGCCGCACGCACCGGTCTTGGGATCGTTGGCTCCGAAGACGAGGCGCGCGATGCGTGCGTGCTGGATCGCGCCCGCGCACATCGCGCAGGGTTCGATGGTCACGTACAACTCGCAGCCCGGCAGGCGGTAGTTGCGCAACGTCGACGAGGCCTCGCGCAACGCCGCGATCTCGGCGTGCGCGGTCGGATCGTTCTGACCGATCGGTGCGTTCATGCCACGGCCGACGATCACGCCGTCGGATACCACCACGGCGCCGACCGGCACTTCACCTCGAGCGGCCGCCATTCGCGCCAACTCGAGCGCCTCGCCCATCCACCTCGCGTCATCCTCGGTCTGCGGCATCTTCGAGGTGCAGGCGATGGATGAAGCGATGCCAGATCGGCGCGAACAGCACGCCGGTGGCGCCGAGCAGCATCATCCCGCAGAGCAGCGCGTAGACGCTGTCGAAGAGCTTCGCGCCCGTCGAAAGCTGGAGATTCTCCGGCAACACGGGGCCCATGCCCGACATCAGCATCGCGGATTCGCGGAACGCGTCGATCCACGGCAGGTCCGGCACGAACAGCTCGTAGCCCAGCGTCCCGATGGCCAGCATCACGGCGACCAGCAGCGCCGATATCATCGCGTTGCGGACGACGCGACTGACGAAGACGCGTTGCGGTGCGAGCGGGGGACTGAGCAATCCCGGCGACTTCATGGCTCGTCCCGCGACACGATGGCGTCGGCTTCGATCTCCACGAGCATGTCGGGAGAGATCAAGCGCGTGACTTCGACCATGGTGCACGCCGGCCGGATCGAGCCGAAGACCTCGCCATGGGCGCGCGCGATCGCTTCCCACTGTGCGATGTCGGTCACGAACAGGCGCGTGCGCACCACGTCCGACATGCTTGCGCCCGCCTCCGCGAGCGCCGAGCCGATATTGGCGAGCGCCTGGCGCGCCTGCGCGTAGGCGTCGCCGATGCCGACGATCTCACCGGCGGCATTGGTGGCGGTGGTGCCGGAGACACGAACGTCGTGTCCCACGCGCACCGCGCGCGAGTATCCGACGATCGGCTCCCACGGCGCACCCGAGGAGATGTTGCGTCGTGGCGTCATTGCGTCTCCTGAAGGAATCGAAAAGTGCTCACGCGTCTTGCGAGCGCGCGACCCATCGCGCCTTGCGCCGCGCGCGCTCGTCGGCGTCACGGCTGCGTGCCTGCGCGCATAGCGTTACGAGGTCGACGTCCGCGAGACCTGCCAGCACTTCCGCGATCTCGGCATCCGGCTCTGTTCGCCAGTACGCGCGACCGAAGCCGTCGCGCGCAAGAAGCGCGTTGTCCACCAGCCAGCGACGCAACTCGACGTGATCGGTCGCGAGCATCGCGCCGGGACCTTCGAGCCACGCGCGCAACCGATCGTTCACTTCGCGTTCGGTGTAGGTCCGCGAAGGCGCGATGGACGCCGCTGCCGCCGCGAGCACGATGGCGAAATCGGCAGGACTCGAGCTCGCGAGCACGCCGAGCGAGAGTCCGCGGCGCAACGCGAGCTGCACGAATCGATCGGCGGCTGCGCTGACTTGCGTCACTCGCCCTACTCCCACTCGATGGTGGCCGGAGGCTTGCTCGACACGTCGTACACGACGCGGTTGATGCCGGCGACCTCGTTGGTGATGCGGTTGCTGATCCTGGCGATGAGGTCGTGCGGAAGATGCGCCCAATGCGCGGTCATGAAGTCGGTGGTCTGCACCGCGCGCAGCGCAACCGCGTGCTCGTAGGTCCGACCATCACCCATGACGCCGACCGAACGGATCGGCAGGAACACGGCAAACGCCTGCGCGGTCTTGTCGTACCACGACTGCCCGTCGGCATCGGTGCACGCGCGCAGCTCGTCGATGAAGATCGCGTCGGCACGCCGCAGGAGGTCGGCCCACTCGCGCTTCACCTCCCCGAGGATGCGCACGCCCAGGCCGGGGCCGGGGAATGGATGACGCATCACCATCTCACGTGGCAAACCGAGCTTCAGTCCCAGCTCGCGCACCTCGTCCTTGAACAGCTCGCGCAGCGGCTCGAGCAGCTTGAGGTGCAGCGTCTCGGGCAACCCGCCGACGTTGTGGTGCGACTTGATGGTGTGCGCCTTCTTGGTCTTGGCGCCGGCGGATTCGATCACGTCCGGATAGATCGTGCCCTGCGCGAGCCATTTCACCTCGTGCAATCGCGCCGCCTCGCGCTGGAACACTTCGACGAACATCCGGCCGATGATCTTGCGCTTCTCCTCCGGATCCGACACGCCCTGCAGCGCCTGCATGAACTCGGTGCTCGCGTCGACATGGATCACGTGCACGCCGAGGTTGCGCTCGAAGGTGTCCATGACCTGCGTCGCCTCGTTGAGGCGCAGCAGGCCGTGGTCGACGAAGACGCACACGAGCTGGTCGCCGATCGCCTTGTGGATCAGCGCCGCGGCAACCGAGGAATCGACACCGCCCGACAGGCCCAGCAGCACGCGCTCCTTGCCCACGCGTGCGCGAATCTCGGCGGCAGCCTCCTCGAGGTAGCTTTCCATCGTCCAGTCGGAACCGCATCCGCAGATCTCGTGCGCGAACCGCGCGAGGATCGCCTTGCCTTGTGCCGTGTGCGTGACTTCGGGGTGGAACTGGACGGCGAAATAACCGCGCGTCTCGTCCGCCATGGCCGCGATCGCGCACGCATCCGACGAGCCGATCAGCTTGAACCCGGGCGGAAGCGCCGTGACTTTGTCGCCGTGGCTCATCCACACGTCGAGCAGGCCGTGGCCTTCGGCGTTGGTACGGTCCTGGATGTCACGAAACAGCTTCGAATGGCCGCGCGCGCGAACCTGCGCGTAACCGAACTCGCGCACGCGCCCGCTTTCCACCGATCCACCGAGCTGCGCCGCCATCGTCTGCATGCCGTAGCAGATGCCGAGCACCGGAACGCCGAGGTCCCACACGGCCTGTGGGGCACGTGGCGTATCGCCGACGGTCACGCTGTTCGGTCCGCCCGACAGGACGATGCCCCTGGGCGCGAACTCGCGAATGAATCCATCGGGCACATCGTAGGGATGAATCTCGCAGTAGACGTGCGTCTCGCGCAGACGCCGCGCGATGAGCTGCGTGTACTGCGCGCCGAAGTCGAGGATGAGGATGCGGTCGTGGTGCATGCAAGATCGATCAAAGGCGTAGTTAGCGGTTGGTAGATGGTGGTTAGTGTGGCCAATCCAACAGCGCGATGAAGTCGCGGCAGTCAGTGCGCAACACCGCAGGCACACTAACTACTAACTACCAACTACCAGCTGCGCGTCTCGGCGGTTCACTCCGCGCGATAATTCGGCGCCTCCTTCACGATCTGCACGTCGTGCACGTGCGACTCGCGGATGCCCGCCGCGCTGATCTCGACGAATTGCGCGCGCGTGCGCAAGTCCTCGACGGTCCCGCAACCGCAATAGCCCATCGCCGCCCGCAAGCCCCCCATGAGCTGATGCACGACGTTCACCAGCGCGCCCTTGTACGGCACGCGGCCCTCGATGCCTTCGGGGACGAGCTTCTCGGCGGCAGCGATCGGATCCTCGGCTTCGAGCTCCTGGAAATAGCGATCGGAGCTGCCCTGCTGCATCGCGCCGAGCGAACCCATGCCGCGATAGCTCTTGTACGAGCGACCCTGGAACAGCTCGATGTCGCCGGGCGATTCGTCGGTGCCGGCGAAGAGGCTTCCGAGCATGACAGTCGACGCGCCCGCCGCAATGGCCTTGGCCACATCGCCCGAGTAACGAATGCCGCCATCGGCGATGCAGGGCACGCCGGCGCGTGAAGCGCCTTCGGCGGCATCCTGGATCGCGGAGATCTGCGGCACGCCCACGCCCGCGACGATCCTCGTCGTGCAAATGGACCCTGGGCCGATGCCGACCTTCACGCCGTCCGCGCCGGCGTCGATCAGCGCCTTCGCTCCATCGGCCGTCGCGATATTACCGCCGATGACTTGCGCATCGGGAAAGCGCTTCTTGACCCAGCGCACGCGATCGAGCACACCCTGCGAATGACCGTGCGCCGTGTCGACGACGATCACATCGACACCGGCTGCGACGAGCAGCTCCACGCGCTCGTCGTTGTCGGATGCGACGCCAACGGCAGCGCCCACGCGCAACCGTCCGAGCTCGTCCTTGGATGCCAGCGGATGCTCGGTCGCCTTGAGGATGTCCTTCACCGTGATGAGGCCGCGCAATTCGTGCTCGCCGTTGATCACGAGCACGCGCTCGAGCCGATGACGATGCATGAGCGCTTTCGCGTGCTCGAGATCGGTGCCTTCGGGCACCGTCACCAGGCGCTGGCTCGGCGTCATGATGTTGGAGACCGGTTGATCGAGATTGGTCTCGAAGCGCAGGTCGCGATTGGTGACGATGCCGACCACGCGCTTGCCTTCCACCACCGGCAACCCCGAGATGCGATGCTGCTGCGTCAGCGCGAGCACCTGGCGCACCGACATGCTCGGCGGAATGGTGATGGGATCCTTGACCACGCCGCTTTCGAAGCGCTTCACCTTCGCCACTTCGGCCGCCTGCTTGGCCGGCGACATGTTCTTGTGGACGATGCCGAGCCCGCCTTCCTGTGCCACCGCGATCGCGAGACGCGCTTCGGTGACGGTGTCCATCGCGGCGGACAGCACCGGGATGTTGAGCGTGATCGACTTGGTGAGGCGGGTGGCGAGCGAGACGTCGCGCGGGACGACGAGGGAATGCGCGGGAACCAGCAGGACGTCGTCGAAGGTCAGCGCTTTGCGGACGACACGCATGGGGCTTTCTCCTATGCGCAAAAATCGATTATACCCGCGTCGCGCAGATACCCGAAGGCGCGTGCACCATCTCACGCCTCCGACAGCGAACGACAAGCAAGCAGCGCGGCGGCACGACGACGGTTGGTCGGCCCGTTTCTGTCGTCACGCCGCCGTCCGAGCGGATCGAGGCGCCGTTCCTCGACCGCACGTTGACGCTGCGATGCAGCTGGAGTAGCGTCGCCCCACCGTTTTTCAGGACGCTCACCATGGCCCGATTGCAAGGTGCCCATCGTTGCCTGCTCCCCTGCCTCGTCGCGGCAGCCTTGTCGCTTGCCGCCGCGCCCGTGTCGGCCGCGTTGTATAAATGGCTCGACTCGAACGGGCACTGGGTCTATTCGGACCAGCCGCCGCCGCCCAACGTGAAGAGCGAACAGATCAAGGGCGCTCCGCCGCCGGCGAATCCGAACGCCGCGAAGGAGCCCGCGCAGAAGGAGTCGGAATTCCGCAAACGGCAGACCGACAAGACCACCGCCGCGGACAAGACCGCGCGCGAAAAGGCACTGGCCGACCGCCGCACCGAAGCGTGTACGCAGGTGAAGCGTCAGATCGCCGAGCTCGACAACACCAGCATCTCGCTGTACCGCCTCAACGAAAAGGGCGAGCGCGAGACGCTCGACGAGGCGGGACGTGCGCGCGAACGGGCGAAGCTCGATGCTTTTGCGAAGGAGAATTGCCAGGGCGTGTAGAAGCGGCTACGCCGGTTGATGGTTGATGGTTGATGGTTGATGGTTGATGGTCGATGGTCGATGGTCGATGGTTGATGGTTGACGCGGCGTGATGCGCACTAGCCAGCAAAGCGGACGGCGGCTCAGGGCCGCCGTTTTCATTGCTTTGCTTTGATGAACACTGTCGCCAACGCCGGAAGGCATCGCTGGCGTTCTCGACGCGAATTCGCGGCCTTGCCCACGGCTGCATTCCAACCGACCATCGACCATCGACGCCTTGTCGCTACTTCTTCTCCAGGTTCTCCTGCATGATCTTCACGTCGGCGTTGCTCTTGAGGCTCGCCAGGTACGCGTTCATGAGCTCGCGCCCGAGCTGATCTGAAATGTTGCTGGTCGCCGTGTTGAGCTTGGAAGCATCCGGCGCCGGCGGATCGACGACCTTGCTCAATTTGTAGATGGTATAACCGCCACGGTCGTTCACCGCGCCGGTGTAGGCCGGCACCTTGGCCGGGCTCAAGCGGAAGATCGAATTGAGCGCGTCGACGGTGAAGCCCGGCGCGACCTGATTGCGCGTGAGCGTCTGTGGCTTGCCGAAGGCGAGGCCCGCGTCCTTGCCCTGCTCCAGCGCGGCGAGCTTTTCCTCGCCGATCTTGCGCGCTTGCTCGCTCGCCGCACGCCTCGTGAGTTGTCGGCGGATCTCGTCGGTAACCTCGGCGAGCGGTCGCGGCGCGGGCGCGTGGTATTCGACGATGCGCCCGGCCATCAAGGTGTTCGGCGCGACTTCCATCGCCTCGGTGTTGCGCTTGCTTTGCACCGACTCGGGCGAGAACAACGCCTGCACGAACTTGGGATTGCCCATCGCGAGCGCCTGCACCTGCGCGCGCGATACCAGCGGTGTGGTTTCCACCTTGAGGTCGAGCGCCTTCGCGGCCGGCGCGAGCGAATCGGCCTGCTCGTAGACGAGGTTCTGGAGCTGGTCGGCCGCGGCGGCGAATTTCTGCGAGGCCTTCTGGCGCTTGAGATCGCCTTCGATCTGTGCCTTCACGGTTTCGAACGGCTGCACGTGCGACGGCGTGATTCCCGTCACCTTGATGATGTGGTAGCCGAAGTCCGTTTGCACCGGCCCGACGATGTCGCCTTCCTTCGCGCTGAACACGGCGTCCTCGAAGGACTTCACCATCGCGCCGCGCGCGAAGCTCCCGAGATCGCCGCCTTGCGCCGCCGATCCCGGGTCCTGCGAATTGGCTTTCGCGAGCTCGGGAAACTTGTCGGGGTTGGCCTTGACCTGCGCCAGCAACCCCTCGGCCTTCTTGCGCGCCGCATCCTTGTCGGCCTGCGATGCGTCCGGCTTGACCGCGATGAGGATGTGCGAAGCCCGCCGCTCTTCCGCGGAAGTGTATTGCTTGGCGTTCGCGTCGTAGGCCTGTTTCACCTCCGCGGGATCGACCTTGACCTGCGCGGCGAGCGCATCCTGCGTCAGCAGCACGTATTCGACCTTCGCCTGCTCGGGCGTCTGCAGCGAGGCCTGATTCTCGTCGTAGTACTTCTTGATCTGCGCGTCGTCGATCTTGACGTCCTTGGCGAGAGGATCCGCATCGATGGTGCTTGTCGCAACTTCGCGTTGTTGCTCGAGGAGCGACAGGTAGCGCTGTCCCGCGGCCTTCGCCGTGACGTTCGCGCCGATGATGGGCTCCTGGAGCGGAGATAGCGCGAGCTCGGCACGCACGCGCTGCTCGAACATCAGCGTGCTCTGTCCTTGTGCCGCGAGGATCTGTCGATACTTCTCCGGCGAGAACTTGCCGTCTTCCTGGAACGGCGGCAGCTGCGCGATGAAGTCGTAAAGCTGGGCGTCGCTCACGCGGAAGCGATCCTTGTTGGCGACGTTCTCGAGCAGCCGCTGGTTGATCAGCTGGTTGAGCAGCGCGTAACGGACTTCGGGGTTGTCGAACATCGACGGATCGTAGTTGCGACCCATCGATTCGCGCATGCGGTTCTGCTGGTCGCGCAGCAGCTCGTCGAAATCGGCCTGCGTGACCTTGTTCCTGCCGACCGTCGCGACCGCGTCCTGCGGTCCGCGCGCCTGGCGGAAATAGAAGTCCACGCCGAAGAACGCGAACGGGATCGTGAGCAGCACGAGGATCAGCTGCGCGATGCGCTTGTGCTTGGTGACGATGTCGAACATGGCTGGTCTTTCGCAGCGCGCGCTTTTCGCGCGCTAACGCTGTTAGGTTGCCCTTGTCACGCGAAATGCGACGGGCCGCGACTTCGCTGCACTGACACGAGTTCGATCGTGCTCGCGTGTCGGTCGCTTGCCGCGATCGGCAACCCGCGACCACTCCCACTGCCGCGGAGTCTGTCGCCGGCCGCTCGCGCCGTCGCCCCTGGCTTCTCGCGCTGAACCCACCGGCCGAAAGCAGGGATGACTTTCGGCCGTAAGCAAAAAGGGCGAACTCGCGTTCGCCCCTTCGATGCATTGGCGGAGTGGACGGGACTCGAACCCGCGACCCCCGGCGTGACAGGCCGGTATTCTAACCAACTGAACTACCACTCCCCTTGGTGACGCCTGCAAACCGGTCGCTGTGCTCGCCCGGCCGATCCTGGTGGGTGCTGACGGGTTCGAACCGCCGACATTCGCCTTGTAAGGGCGACGCTCTACCAACTGAGCTAAGCACCCTGGCGAAGATTGGGTCGGAGACGATCTCGCCCCGCACCGTGCTTGGCGCAGGAAAACCTCTTCTGCACCCCGCGCAAAGGGATTGTTAGTTTAGCTCATCTTTCAGCGCCTTGCCAGCGCGGAACTTCGGCACCTTGGCGCCTTCGATGCTGATCGGATCACCGGTGCGAGGGTTGCGCCCGGCGCGCGGGTTGCGCTTGCCGACGTAGAAGGAACCGAATCCGACGAGCGTCACGATGTCGCCTTTTTTCAGCGAGGTCTTGATGGCGCTGACCGTCGCGTCGAGCGCGCGGCCCGCAGCGGCCTTGGAAATGTCCGCATGGCGGGCGATCGCGTCGATCATCTCGGATTTGTTCACTTGGGATATTCCTTTCGGCCAGGAATGTAAACGACGGCGACATCGAGCCTGCGAAACCGGAGCCCGCGCGGGGAGCTTGGACGTCAAGCGTGCTTTATAGCGCTCGCGATTTCGCAGTGTCAATGGCTGCGAGCGCGTGCGCGCTGTTGCGCGTGCGGAACGCTGCTTCTCGCGCAAGTCACGGCATAACGCGCCACGGTCCCTGTCCGCACCACTGCGCTGTCGGTGAGGAGTGGATAGCGTTCCAGCGATACGCGCTGTCAAATTGCGCGACACCCGCATCGCATGGCTGCAAGACGAGGTGGCGCACCCAATGCAGCAGCGCGCGCAAAGAAAACGCGCGGACACTTTCGTGGCCGCGCGTCTGTCGTGCGCTCGACCGGCGATCGGCGCCAGGCCGCCTCGCGCTAACTTATCCGCGCGAAAGTATCGTGCGCGGTGCGTGGGCGCTCGCCGCACCAACGGTGATCGTCGGCGCGCGAAACTGTCGCGCGTTCAATGTTTGATCACCGCCGTGCCGTCCTCGGCTGGTGTCGCGGCAGGCACCTTCGCCGTCTCGGCGTTCTCGATCTTCGCCTCGTCCTCGATCACCTTCGGCACGCACTCGAGCGCCTGCTCGAGCACCTGCTCGATCCAGCGCACCGGATGAATGTCGAGCTTGTTCTTGATCTCGTCGGGAATCTCCACG
>DATKLH010000145.1:0-2248 GCA_035542515.1 Casimicrobiaceae bacterium | reverse complement strand
AACGCCGTCGGAGCGTAGCTTCTGATCGCGTAGTCGTCGCTCGATATCGACATACGCGCTCTGCACTTCGTCCGCCGTGCGCAGGTTGAGCTTGACCAGACCGAGCTCCGATTTGTGCACGATGTCGGGTGAGCAACCTTTCGCCACGACCGGCGCGCCGAGCGCTGCGAACGCGTCCGCGGCTTCTGCCTCCGAGCGGCACAAACGATAGTCCACGACCGGAACGCCGAAGCGCTTCAACAGCGCGAGGCTCTCTGCCTCGTTCAGCATCTTGGCTGGAGTAGCCGTTGCGACGAGACGCGCTGGAGCCGTCGCACTGGTCTGCGCTGCCGTGCGCATCAGCTCGCCGTGCGACAAGAATTGATTGAGCGCGGCCACCGCCTCGCTCTCGGTCGCGAACACCGGCAGGCCATACTCCTTGAACTTCGCGGCAATGGTCGCCTGCGGTATCGCAGTCACGATCGGCTTGCCGGTCTGCGCGGCAAACGTGGCGGAATCGCGCGCGAACGCATCGACGTCATAGCCTTGCCCCGCGACGGGAATGCCAATTAGAAAGGCATCCGCTGCGGGATCGCGCGCCAGCACCGGCAGGATGTCGCTGAACAGATTGCTGTTGCTGAGCAGCGCTGCGGTGATGTCGACCGGATTGGTCGTCGTAGCAAAGCTCGGAAGGATTCCACCCAGCGCAGCGCGGGTCTCCTGACTCAGTCGCGCCATCGGCATGCCGGCGGCGCTCGCGGCATCCGCAGCCATCACACACACGGCGCCCGAGTTGCTGATCGCAACCAGACGCCGCCCGCTGGGCTTCCAGCCTTTAAGGTAGATTTCGGTCGCGCTCACCAGCTCGCCCATGTCGCGAACGCGCCAGATCCCTTGCTGCTCGAAGAACGCATCCACGACGCGGTCCTCGTTCGCGAGCGCGCCGGTGTGGGATTTGGCCGCCTCCTGTCCCGCGGCGGTGCGTCCGGCTTTCAGCGCGACGACCGGCAGCCCTCGCTCCCGCGCGACGCGCGCCAGTTCCACGAACGGTGCGGCGTCGCGAATGGTCTCGAGATAAAGCAGCAGCAGCTTGAGGTCGGGCTCCTCGGCCACCACCGACGCGAGCTCCGGCACGTTCACGTCGCAATCGTTGCCGGTCGCGTGTACGTGTCGCACGCCGATGCCGCGCTGGCGCAGCAAGCCGTACGGTACCACGCTCATGCCACCGCTCTGGCTCACGATCGCGACCGGACCGTCCTGCGGCGGCGCTTCGAGAAACATCGTGGAAAAGCTGAGCACCGCGCCGGTGCCGAAGTTGGCGAGTCCCTGCGAGTTCGGCCCGATCACGCGCATGCCGGCGGCGCGTCCGATGTCGGCCATGCGCTTCTGCTTCGCGATGCCATCGGGCGTACCGATTTCGCCGAAACCGGACGCCATGACGATCGCGACCTTGACGCCGGCTCGAGCGCATTCTTCCACCGCCTCGAGCGCGAGGTCGCCCGCGACAACCACGATCGCCACTTCAGGCGCTTCGGGCAACGCCGCGAGGTTCGGATAAACCTTGAAGCCCTGCGCTTCGGTGCGCTTTGGGTTGATCGGGTAGACCTGCCCTTTGTATCCGAAACGGGAGAGATACAGCAGGGGCCGCCCGCCGATCTTGTTGGGATTCTCGGACGCGCCGATGACTGCGACCGATTTCGGATTCAGCACCGTGCGCAAGCGTGCGCGCGCGTCCTCGTTCATGCCTGGACCTTTTCGAAATGCGGGATGAGCTTGCCGGCCAGCGTGGTGAAGCGTGCACGCACGCGATCGCCGATCTTCAAACCGGAATCGCCGTGCGCCATCAAGCGAAAGCCCTCATCGGCATCGACCAGCAGGATGACGTACGGCGCGTAGGGGCGCAGCTCTTCGCTCGGCGCACGTGCGACCTGGGTCGCCGCGTGAACCGTACCGAGTCCGCTGGCCTGCTTTTCGTCCGGCGCAGCCGATCCGCAATGCGGGCAGAAGGCGCGCCGGAAATACCAGACCTCCTTGCAAGCGGAGCAGCGCTGATAGGCGATACCTTGCGCCCCGGCGGTCCAATCGAGAATCTGCGATGTCGCGCTCATTGTGCCTCCAGTACCAGGCTGACATGGGAGGAAAGTACACCGCCATCTCCGTGCAGCAGTGCAAGCGACGCGTCCTTCACCTGGCGCGGCCCGGCGCGGCCGGTCATCTGATGATGCGTCTCCGCCAGATGCGCCATCGCGCCGCCACAACCGCAGTGACC
>DATKLH010000144.1:0-2292 GCA_035542515.1 Casimicrobiaceae bacterium | reverse complement strand
CGCGTCAGGTATTGAGGCGGCGTAGCAACGCGAGGATGCGTTCGAAGGTCTTGCGATACGGCGGATTGAGCAGCCGCGTCGCGGCGAGCCGCGGCTGCACGAACACCGGCTTTTCCTGCGAAAAGGTCACGAAGCTGCGCTCGCCGTGATAGGCGCCGCTGCCGGATGCGCCCACGCCACCGAACGGCAACCCTTCGTGCGCGAAATGCCACAGCGTGTCGTTCACCGTCACGCCTCCGGCGAGCGTTTGCTGCAGGACCTTGTCGCGATGCTCCTGCTGCCTTCCGAACCAGTAGAACGCGAGCGGATGCGGACGTGCGTTGAGCCGCGCGATCATCTCGTCCAGCGAGTCGTACGCTTCGACCGGCAGCAGCGGCCCGAAGATCTCCTCGCGCATGATCGCCATCGAATCGTCCACACCGATCACCAAGGCCGGAGGCATGCGACGCGTGGTCGGCGACGAAGCGCCGAGCTGCACGACACGAGCGCCCTTGCTGCGCGCATCTTCGAGCAGGTGCTGAAGGCGCGCGAAATGGCGATCGTTGACGATGGTGCTGTAGTCGTCGTTGGACACGATGTCGGGGTACAACGCAGCCACTGCCGATGCGACCGCGGACTCGAACTCTTCAATGCGGCTGCGCGGAACGATGGCGTAGTCGGGCGCTATGCACGTCTGGCCGGCGTTGAGGAGCTTGCCGACGACGAGGCGCGGAACCGTGAGCGTGAAGTCCGCGTCGACGTCGAACAGCGCCGGCGACTTTCCACCCAGCTCGAGCGTCACGGGCGTGAGGTTTGCGGCGGCCGCTTGAGCCACTTTGCGTCCGACTGCCGTGGATCCGGTGAAGAACAAGTGATCCAACGGCAGGCGCGCGAACGCTTCGCCCAATGCAACATCGCCGATCACCACCGCGAATTCGTCGGGCGCGAAATAGCGCGCCACCAATCGCTGCAACAACGCGGATGTCGCAGGCGTGAGCTCGGACGGCTTGAGCAGCACGCGATTGCCCGCCGCGAGGGCGCCTACCACCGGCGCGAGCGCGAGCTGCACCGGGTAGTTCCACGGACTTATCACGCCCACTACGCCGAGCGGCTGTCGCATCACGAAGGCCGACGCGGGACGCAAGTGAATCGGCGTGGCGACGCGTCGGCGCTTCATCCACGCGCGCAGCTTGCGCTGCGCGTGTCGCGCTTCGGCGGCGACGATGTAGAGCTCGGCGAGGCGCGTCTCGTGCGCGGACCGATGACCGAAGTCGGTCGAAATCGCATCGACCATCTCGGACTCGTGCTGCGTCACGATGCGCCGGAGCCGATCGAGGCGATCGCGCCGAATCGCCTCGGCCGGATAGCGCTCGCGACCGAATGCCGCGCGCTGCAGCTCGAAAAGGCGAGCGAGCTCCGCGAAGGGGCTTTGCGTGATCGCTTCGACCGGCGCGTTCATGGGGTCATTTTACGCCGTCGGCGCTGCACGCTCGCGCGCCCTACCGATACGACGTCGCCGGCACTCGCCGTTGCGCGGGAGGCTCCTTCGACGAGCGTCGCAACACGCTCGCGGTGCCGCCGACGATGAGCAGCGCGCCTGCGATCATCGGCAACGTGATCGCTTCGTGCAGCAGCAGCCCGCCCCACAGCATGCCGAACGCCGGCATGAGAAACGTCACGGTCATCGCACGTGTCGGACCTACGTCGGCGATCAACCGGAAGTAGAGCAGATACGCCGCGGCGCTGCAGACCAGGCCGAGCAGCAACAGGTTGATCACGACCGACGTGCCGATCGGTCCGGCGACCTGCGACGGAACGCTGAAAGGCAGAAGCGCGACACCGGCCCAGAGCTGGCTCCACGCCGCAATGGCGATCGGCGGCGACGATCCACCGTAGCGCTTGAGCCATACGCCCGCCAGCGCGTAACAGAGCGCCGCCGCGAGGCTCGCGCCAACTGCCAATGCGAAAGCGCCATCGGGCGCGATCGGTCCGGCGCGACTGACCAGAGCAACTCCGGCCACCCCGGCGGCGAGACCCACGGCAGCGCGAAGCGTGAAGCGCTCGTTGAGCCACAACGCAGCGGCTACCGAGGCGAACAACGGCGTTGCGGCGTTGAGAATGGCGAGATACGAAGCCGGCAGGTGCAATGCGGCGTATCCGTACAGCGCGAACGGCACCGCGCAGTTGACCACGCCCATGACGGCGTACGGCAACCAGTGGCGGCGCAATCCGGAATCGACGCCGGCCGCGGCAAGTCCCACGGCCAGCGCGATGCCACCGATCAACACGCGCGCATCGGCGACCCAGAAGGGG
>DATKLH010000143.1:0-5008 GCA_035542515.1 Casimicrobiaceae bacterium | reverse complement strand
GTTCGCGACCATTCCAAGCGCGGTCGGACACATTCAGGCCGGACAGTTGAAGGCCTTCGCCGTCACCAGCAGCAAGCGTTCGGCGACCCTGCCGGACGTTCCGACGATGATCGAGGCCGGCGTTCCGGGGTACACCGCGTTGACGTGGAATGGCATTCTGGCGCCCGCCGGCACGCCGCCCGAGATCATCGCGCGTCTCAACGAGGCGATCGTCAAGGCCATGCGTTCGCCGGAGATGAAGGCGGCGCTCGCCAAGATCGGCCAGGACCCGGCGTGGAGCACGCCAGCGGAGTTCGCGACCTTCCTGCGCGAGGAAACCGACAAGTGGTCGAAGGTCATCAAGGCCAGCGGCATCCAGCCGCAGTGACATGCCATCTACGCCAACCAAGGCAGCACGACTTCGCCAGTTGTTGCGCGATGCGCGACCGCTCGTGTCGCCGGGCGTGTACGACGGCTACAGCGTCCGGCTGGTCGAAGCAATGGGCTTCAAGACCGCAGCGACCACCGGCTCGGGTCTTTCCAACACACTGCTCGCGCAGCCCGACATCGGCATCCTGTCGCTGCTGGAGAACGTCGACGCGTGCCGCCATCTCGCGCGCAGCGTGTCGATACCGCTGACCGCGGACGCCGACACCGGGTATGGCAACGCGGTGACCGTCTTCCATACCGTGCAATATTTCGAGGAAGCCGGCGTGGTGGGCATCAACCTCGAAGACCAGGTGATGCCCAAGCGCTGCGGGCACATGCGCGGCAAGGAGATCGTCTCCACGGCCGAGATGTGCAAGAAGATCGAAGCCGCGGTCAAGGCACGCAAGGACCCCGACTTCGTCATCAACGCGCGCACCGACTCCATCGCGATCGGCGGCATCGACGAGGCGGTCGCGCGAGCCCGCGCGTACGCCGCTGCCGGCGCGGACATGATCTACCCCGACGCGATCCGCAGCGAAGACGACATCAAGCGCATCGTCGAGGCGGTGCCGAATCTGCCGGTGAACATCAACATGGGCTTCGGCATCCGTTCCCGGCCCACTTCGCCGCTCATTCCGTTGCGTCGGCTCAAGGAACTGGGCGTTGCGCGTGTGAGCTGTCCGCGCATGCTGACCGCGGCGGCGATCTCGGGCATGAAAAAGGCGCTCGAGCAGATGCGCGAGTGCATCGAGACCGGCGATGCGGCCGATCGTCCCGACCTGCTCGTCGGTATCGAAGAGATCACGGCCCTCATGGGTTACGCGCGCATCGCCGAGCTCGAGAATGCGTTCACGCTCGAGGAAGATCTCGCTCGCAAGTACGGCGACGCCGAACGCAACTACGTGGTTCGCGCGCGACCGCCCGGCATCGCCGAGTAGATGGTAGCCGCCGCCGCGAGCGGCTTATGCGATGCGAATGTCGAGCAGCGGCGCGTACTGCTGACCGCCGTGCCCGTCGCTGTCGCCGACGTCGCCCTGCACCACCGGTCGAGGGATCGAAGCCTTGATCGCCAGCGCGTTGTCGCAGTGAAAGAACAGCACGTCGTGCACTGGTACGCTATAGAGCGCCGCGATCGATTCGCGTGTCAGCGCTCCCGATGCCTTCACACGCAAGTACGTCGCTTCGTCTTCGAACATGATGTCGAAGGTCAACATGAACGGCCCGGCATTCTTGCTGCGGATCAGCCGCGCCAGGCTGCCGAGCGGCACGCCATCGCCCTTCGCATTCACGGTGTTCGAGCTCGGGCTCATGCGAGCAGGCTGCCGCTGACTCCGGTTGCACCGACCGCTTCGATCTCCATCGGGAACATTTCCCAAGGGTCGTCCGGCTCGACCACCTGATTGCACGTGAAGCGGTACACCGCGCCGCGATCCAGTGCGTTGTACGGCATTGCGATCGCGGTGATGAGCCCGCTCCATTCGGGGATCGGCAGGTGCAACGCCTGGTGACGCACGATGCCGGCGATGGAATGCGCCTGTTCCTGGGTCGGCGCAGTCGCCTCGAATACCAGGCACAGCTCGTGCGAGCGCACCTCCTTCACCGGCTCGAGCGGGCCCATCGTGCCATCGCGACCATAGACGCGAATGCCGACGCTGTATCGATCCTCGGGTAACGCGTCGCCGTAGACCATCTGAACGCGCGCTGCGATGCGGGCCTGCAACCGAGCGAGCCAGTCGTCGATCTGGCGAATGATGTAGGGATCGCGGACCGACCCGATCAGGATGCTCTGGAAACCGGCCTGTTCCGCGCCTTCGAGCTTGACCGTGTAACGCTTCGCCGGAACGAATTCGCTACCGCTCACCTTGACTGCGCGCTCGCTGGCCGCTTCGTAGCGCGAATGCGTGAGATCGAGCGTGCCCGAGCACTCCACGAGGCGGAACGGATCGGCGTTCTCGTAGAGGCTGTGCGACGCGATGCTTTGCGGGGTGCAGCGCAACGACTCGTCGGGGGCTTCGACCACGAAATGATCGCGGCGCAACCACGCGAACATGCAGTCCGGCGTGCGCCGGTTGACCACCGCCGCTGCACCGCATTCCAGGATCTTCGCCGCGTGCCAGGCGAGGCCGGCCGGGAAACCGAGCATGAGCGGCACGGATGCGAAGATCGCGGTATCGCTCGAGCGTCCGGTGATCACCACTTCGGCGCCCTGCTCCAGCGCGCGGATGAACGGTTCCGCGCCCATCATGCCGACGATATGCGCGCTGCGATCGATCGTACCTTGGTCGAACGGCGGCGCGGGATGCAAGGGCTTGATCCGGTGCTCGCCCAAGCGGCGCCTGAGGTAGCCCTTGTCCTGCTCGGCGTGGATCAAGGCGAGCCGGAACGACAGGTTCTCCTCGCGCGCGATGTCGCACGCCATGCGACGCATCAGATCGAGCTGAATGTCGCCGCCGCCGGTTCCCGCCGAGCCGATGAGCAGCGGAACGCCGAGGCGCCGCGCACCGACCAGCATCAGGCGCAGGTCGCGCTTGATCGCGTCGGGCGGAAACACCGTGCGGCCCGAGCCGAGGAACTCCGGTCCCGGGTCGGTCGAGCCTGCATCGCAGCCGATGAAGGTCGGTTTCTGGGCCAGCCCGCGCTCGAACGATCGCTCGAGAAAGCCGGACCCGCACACCCCGGTGGGCGCGAGGATTCGAACTTCGTCGCCGGTGTTGCGTAGCATCGCCGTCATGACTGCGCCAAAGGTCGCCGCGCCACCATGTCGATCAACGCCGACATGCCCTTGTGGCCTGAACCTTCGTCGACGGCGTCGTCGTGGGAGGCGAGATGCAGGATTTCGAGGGCCGCAAAACTTTCGCGCAGCAGCGCCTCGGTATAGAGGTTCTCGACCTTGTCGGGCCCGCCGGTGCGATACACGAGCTGTTCGGGTCGATAGCCCTGGAGCATCAGCAGGCCGCCGGGCGCGAGCGCACGCTGCAGACCGGCGAAGATGACGGCGCGCTGCGGAGGCGATGCGAACTGGAAGAAGATGGCGGCAACGATGTCGTACTGCGCTGCCGACCAGTCCCACTCGAAGATATCGGAGCGGCGGTAATCGACGCTCACGCCAGCCTCGTGCGCCAACGCGTGCGCCTTGGCGATCGCCACGGGCGAGAAATCGAAAGCGGTGACGTGCAGGCCCTGACGCACAAGCCACACGCTATTGCGACCTTCGCCATCGGCTATGCACAGCGCGCGCTTGCCAGGCACCAGGCGGACTCGTTGCGAGGCCAGGAACGCGTTGGGCGCGGTACCGAAGAGATAGCCTTCGGTCGAGTAGCGCGTGTTCCAGCGTTCCAGCTGGGCGGGGTCGGCAGCGAATGCCGTTGCGAGAGGATCGGCGGGAGTCAATCTGACGCTGCGCGACGCGAGTGCCTGGCGAGCGACGATTGTAACCGCGACCGGCGAGTCGGGTCGAGCTGGTGCATAACGTCGCGTTACCCAGCGTGTTGCAACACTCGGCGATCAACTTGATCGCGCACGGTGAGCGTGCGCAGCACGCTACCCGACGACCGAACCGCTGCCCCGAATCGACACTCGCTTGACGGGCGTCAACGCGTCTCGCTCTGGTCGGAATACGCTTGACCATCGCAAGTGTTTTGCGCGATCGCCTCGCGCAAGCGTTGTTCGATGAGCGATGATCGTAAGCAAACGTCGGCTACGGCCATCTCACGGCGCGACTTTCTCAAAGGCGCCGGCGCTGCCGTGGCAGGCATGACGGCATCCGAGGCTGGCGTCGCGACCATCACGGCAGCGGTGGCTGCCGAGCCGAAGCCGCCTTCCACCGTCGGCGACGCGGTACGGCTCGAAGTCAATGTCAATGGGACTGCGCGCTCCGTCGTGGTAGAGCCGTCCACGACGTTAGCCGAGTTCCTACGCGAGGACCTGGGTCTCATCGGGACGAAGATCGCCTGCGATCGTGGCGCATGTTCCGCGTGCACCGTGTGGCTCGACGGCAAAGCCATCGCATCATGCATGCTGCTCGCAATCGATGCGGCAGGACGCGATGTGACCACGATAGAAGGTCTGGCGCCGCCCGAC
Organism: Casimicrobiaceae bacterium; assembly: GCA_035542515.1. Classification (GTDB taxonomy): domain Bacteria; phylum Pseudomonadota; class Gammaproteobacteria; order Burkholderiales; family Casimicrobiaceae; genus VBCG01. Next base: position 520 of record DATKLH010000143.1, on the reverse strand, counting down.
GCCCTGCATCCTGTGCAGGAGTCGTTCATCGCCCATGACGCCTTGCAGTGCGGTTTTTGTACGCCTGGCCTCGTCATGAGTTGCGCCGCGCTGCTCGAGCACAATGCACATCCCTCGCGCGATGAAGTCGAGAAGGCGATCAGCGGTCATCTCTGTCGCTGCGGTTCGCTGCCGCATGTCGTCGATGCGACGCTCGCGGCGGCGCAAGCCGGAAAAAAGGCTGGACAGTGAGCGCAAGCGATACGCGGATCGAGCGCTACGTCGTCGGGCTTCCGCAAACGGGCCTCGACACGGTGCAGCGCGAAGTGCCGGCAGACGAGGCGCCGTCGCTCCCGCCCAACGATGCGCTGGCGATCATCGGCAAGCGGAATCCGCGAGCGGATGCGCGCGCCAAAGTGACCGGTCGGGCGCGCTACACCGTCGATGTGACTCTCCCCGGGATGCTGCATGGCCGCCTGGTGCGCTCTCCGCATGCCCATGCGCGCATCGTTGCACTCGATGCGACCGCCGCGCGACGTCA
>DATKLH010000142.1:0-5920 GCA_035542515.1 Casimicrobiaceae bacterium | reverse complement strand
TGGAAGCGCAGCAAGCTGCCGGTCGCCGACCGGCCCGGGCTGCGCCCCACGCCTGACCGCGTCCGCGAAACGCTGTTCAACTGGCTAGGCCAGCAACTGGACGGCGAAGTAACCCTCGAGTTGTACGCAGGGACCGGCGTGCTATCGCTGGAAGCGCTCTCGCGCGGCGCGGGGCACGCCGTGGCGATCGATCGAAACCCCGGGCTGGTACGTGCACTGGCGGCGACGGCCAAGTCGTTCGGCGTGACCGGCCTCGAGGCGCGCACGGGCGATGCCGGCGCGTGGCTCGAACAGGAAACGCGTCGCTTCGACGTGATCTTCCTCGATCCGCCGTTCGCGCAAGATCCGTGGGATTGGCTGCTGCCGGCATCGGCCGCGCTGTTGAATCCGAACGGGCGCGTGTACGCGGAATGCGGACGCACGCTGGTCGCGCCACCGACGCTGCGCATGCTGCGCCACGGGCGCGCTGGGCAGGTGCATTATCATCTGTTCGCCCTCAGCGCCTAGTCCGTCGATCGCCGCCGCCGGAGGCTCGGAGCCATCCCATGCTCAAAGTCGTCTACCCTGGCACCTTCGACCCGTTCACTCGCGGGCATGAAGACGTCGTGCGTCGTGCCGCCGCGATCTTCGATCGGGTCGTGCTCGGCATCGCGGCGAGCGAGAACAAGAGGCCGTTTTTCAGCATCGACGAACGCATCGCCATGGCGAGCGAGGTACTCCGCGACTATGCCAACGTCGAGGTACTGGGGTTTCGCTCGCTGTTGATGGATTTCGTGCACGAGCAGGGAGCGCGCGTGGTGCTGCGGGGCCTTCGCGCCGTGTCCGACTTCGAATACGAGTTCCAGATGGCGGGGATGAACCGCAACCTTTATCCCAATGTCGAAACCTTGTTCATCACCCCCGACGAGAAGTACATGTTCGTCTCGGCCACGATCGTGCGCGAGATCGCGCGGTTCGGCGGAAACGTTTCACAGTTCGTGCACCCGGTCGTAGCGGCCGCGCTGAAGGAAAAGCATGCGGCGGCGCGTTGAACCGCCCAGCATCGATCTGCGTGCTTGGACACGCTAACCAACATCGGCTAACAACCAAGAACGCTTCTCGGGCATGGCCCTTCTCATCACCGACGAGTGCATCAACTGCGACGTCTGCGAGCCCGAGTGCCCCAACGACGCCATTTCGCAGGGGCCGGAGATCTACGTCATCGATCCGAAGCGGTGCACCGAGTGCGTCGGCCACTTCGACGTTCCGCAGTGCCGCGAGGTCTGCCCGGTGGATTGCATCCCGGTGAACCCGGACTGGGCCGAGTCGCAGGAGCAACTACGGCTCAAATACGAAGGTTTGATGGCGGCTGGAGCGATTCGCATCAAGGCGGCGTAGCCCGGTAGCGTCGGCAAGCGCGGGAAAATCCGCCGTAGCGGGGGCTTGCCGCCTGGCGTGCGGCGACGGGCCGTCGGAATGTGCCGTCCAGCGTCAGGCGTTGGCGGCGAGCGGCACCAGCTCCGGCGTTTTCACGACCTGGTCGATGCCGTCGAGTTTCCCGACCAGCTCCTCGATCTGCGCCTCGACCGCCTGGCGCGATTGCTCGAGCTCCCCGATCCGGTCTTCCAGCTCGTCGCTCGCGCGGTGTATGCGCTTGATGCTGTCGAGTCGGCGGCGAAGCTGGCCATGGTGCTCGCGCACCTGGGTTTCCAGCGGCGACATGACCGCCTTCAGCCATGCCTCGAGGTCGCGGTTGGCCACGTCGTACACGTGCTTGGCCCGTGAGGCGACCGTCTCGAAGAAACGCTTCATCAGCGGGTACTTCGCCTTGCTCACCATGTTCCACAACGTGTTCAGGTGTGTGTTGTAGGCCCGCTCCAGTCGCTCGATCTCCTTCTGGTATTTGAGCACCGAGAACGGCGGCGGCACGAACGGCGTAAGGTGATGCTCCTTCGCGAAGCGCATGTACATGGCGGCCATCATCTCGTGGATCTCGCCGGTGCGCCGACCCGCTTCGCCGAAATCGTTGTGCACGCGCGTGAAGAATGCGCTCATCGCTTCGCGCACGCCTTTGGTGAACAGCCGCTCCTCGATGCGCCGGCGCGTACGGGCAGCGGTCTTGCGCAACATCTCGAGACTGAGCACGTCGAGCAGCTCGTTGGTCTGTTGCGAGAAGACGTTGCGCAGCGCGGTGTAGCGCGCAAGACCGCGCTCGAAGAGCTCCTTCTCCTCGCGCACGCGCACCATCATGTGCTCGACCACATCCTCGTTCTTGCCGCGCAGCGCCTTCAGCTCGGTCAGCTGATCCGCGATGCTTCCCACGCGCGAATCGAGCAGCGAGCGCACCGACGCGCAGAGCGCGCGGACCTCCGATTGCGTAGCCGCGCCGACGATGTCGCGCTTGGCGGGAATGAGCTTGCGCGACAGTGCGCCTTCGAGCACCGGCAAGCGGCTGCGGTTGAGCAGCGCGTCGTCGCCGTTGACCTTCGCGAGCAGGCCTTTCTGGGCCGAGACGGCGAACACCTGGGACGCGGATACTCCCAGGAGCGACGCGCTCGACCGTACTTGACGATCGACTTCCGCCTCGATTTCCTGCGTCGGCTTCAAGTCGTCCCACAAGCCGTCGATCTTGTTGAGGATCACCAGGCGCCCCGCGCGCGTGGCCGGGTCCTCGCCGGAGAGGTACTGGGTCCACACCTCCAGGTCGGTCTTGGTGACGCCCGCATCGGCGGCGAGGATGAACAGGATCGCGTGCGCGTTGGGCAGGAGGTTGAGCGTGAGCTCCGGCTCGGTGCCTATCGCGTTGAGGCCCGGCGTGTCGAGGATGACCAGGCCCTGCTGCAACAGCGGATGCGGGAAGTTGATGATCGCGTGACGCCAGCACGGCACGTCGACGGTCCCCTCCTCGTCGTGCTCCAGCAACGACAGTACGTTGTCGTCCTTCCCGTTGCCGAACAAGCCGTACTTGCGCGCGACGTCGGCCGGAACGCGCTTGATTTGCGAGACTTGCGCGAGGGCTTCGCTGATGCGCTCGGCGGACGATAGATCGAGCGGAATCGTCACCCATTCGTCGGGGTAGTTCTTGAATTCGGCGACGCTCGCGTCCTTGGCGCGGGTGTCGATGGGCAACAGGCGAATCGACGGCGGGAGCGTTGGATCGTGCAGCAACTCGGTGGGACACATCGTCGTGCGTCCCGCCGACGAGGGCAGCAGGCGCTGTCCGAAATCGGCGAAGAAGATCGCGTTGATCAGCTCGGACTTGCCGCGCGAGAACTCGGCGACGAAAGCCACCACGAGCTTGTCCTGATGCAGGCGCTCGAGGAGCTGCTGGATCTTGAGATCGATCTGCGCGTCGGAAAGGTCCTGCTCCTGCAGCCATTCATGCAGCGTCGTGATCGAGCCGGAGAGGCGGCGCCGCCAATCGCCGTAGGCTTCGAAGCGGGCGGCGAGATCGCGGGTGCGGCTGGTTCTTGCAAGCATGCAGTTCCCCGGGGTTGGAACGGCGGTGCAGCGGGCTTCAACCCGCCGCAGTCGGGTTGTCAAGCACAAGTCGTGCCGCGACCCGGGGCGGTCCGACGATCAGCGCTGGCACCTGGGGCAGTAGAACGAGGCCCGCTGGCCCTGTCGGATCATCCGGATCGGCGTGCCGCAAACCCGGCAGGGGTCGCCCTTGCGCGCGTAGACGTCGTGACGGAATTGGAACTGCCCCCGCTCACCCTGCGAGCCTACGTAGTCGCGCAGCGTGCTGCCTCCGCTCGCTATGGCTTCCTCGAGCACGGCGCGTACGGCCTCGACCAGGCGTCCAAAACGAGCCCGTGAGATCGTCTTCAATCGGGCCGTCGGCCGGATGCCGGCGCGGAACAACGCTTCGCTCGCGTAGATGTTCCCCACCCCGACAACCATCCGGTTGTCCATGAGCGCGAGCTTTACCGCAACGTTGCGGCCTCGCGCGAGGTTCCAGCAGTGCTCGGCATTGAAGGACGCATCGAAGGGTTCGGGCCCGAGTGCGCGCAACAGCGGATGCGAATCCGCCGGCCCTTCCACCCATAGCATCGCGCCGAATCGACGCGGATCGTGATAGCGCAACGTAGTGCCATCGTCGAGCATCAGGTCGACATGGTCGTGAAGCACTCGCGGGGGCGCCTTGCGATGGACGCGTAAACTGCCTGTCATGCCGAGGTGCACGAGCAGCGTGTCGTCGCCGAAGCGGAAGAGCAGGTACTTGCTGCGCCGATCGACGCGGTCGATCACGCGACCTTCGATCCGCTTTGCGAGATCGGCTGGAACGGGCCAGCGCAGTCGGGCGTCGTAGACTTGCAGACGCTTGACGCGGCGACCTACGACGCGAGGTGCGACGCCGCGCCGGGTGGTCTCGACTTCCGGCAGTTCAGGCATGCGACAGGCGGTCACACCGCCGCGCGGAATGGTTTGTGACGCGGCGCACTATAGCTTAATCTAATATCCTGCCCTGGCAGGCTTCGCGCCGGGCGTTCCAACGGGTGCAACGCGCTGGCTTCCAAAGGCAAAAGCGCTGTCGCGGCGCCGAACGAGTTTGCCGTCACCCAGGTCTTGCAAGGTTCCATGAGCATGTCGATCAAGCTTCGCCTTCTTCCGCTCGCGCTGATGTTCGCGTTGGGCGCCTCCTCCGCCCAGGATCTGCCACGTCAGGACAGCGAGCCCAACGCGACGCGCGTTCCGGCGACCGGCGACGACGGGTTCACGGCCGATGTGTTCTATCACGTGCTGCTCGGCGAGGTCGCGCTTCAGCGCGGCGAGCCTGCGGTTGCCGCGCGCGCATTTCTCGAAGCCGCGCGCGAGACGCAGGACACGCGTCTCGCACGTCGCGCGACCGAAGTCGCCATCATGGGACGCCAGCGCGCGCTTGCCACGGATGCGGCCAAGCTGTGGTCCAAGCTCGATCCCGCAGCCGATCGACCGAAGCAGATCCTTGCTGCGCTTGCCTCGGGCTCGGATCAGGAGCTGTCCGGTATCGCGGCGAACGACGAGTTGCGCGGACGACTCGAGCGGCTGCTCTCGGACGCCGCCGTCAACGGCCAGGGTGTGGGTGAGGTCTTCCTGCAGCTCAACCGACTCTTCGCACAGCAGCCCGACAAGCGCGCGGTGTACATGCTCATCCGCGATCTCGCTCAGCCCTATCCCAAGAGCGCGGAGGCGCATTTCGCGGTAGCGCTCGCGGCGCTCAATGCGGGGATGGCGGACGGCCCGCTGGCTGCGGTGGCGCACAGCGAAGCCGAGAAGGCGCTCGAGCTGCGTCCCGATTGGGAGCGCGGCGCGCTGCTCTACAGCGAGATCCTGAGCAAGTCATCGAGCGATCAGGCGATCAAGTTCCTCGAGAAGTTCATTGCCGCGCAGCCGAGCTCCAAGGCCGCGGTCGGCGCGTTGGCGCAGCAGTACGTCGATGTGCACCGCTATACCGACGCGCGCGCGTTGATGCAGCGGTTGTGGGATCGCGAGCCGGATTCGCGCGAGCTCGAGTTCAGCGTTGCCGCCATCGCGCTGCAGATGAAGGACTACGCCGAGGCGGAGCGACTGCTGAGCGATCTCGACAAGGCCGGATACGGCGAGCCGGGTGCGATGCGCTTCTACCTCGCGCAACTGGCCGAGGAAACCAAGCACTACGACGAGGCGCTCAAGCGCTACGAATCGGTGGACCAAGGCGATCGGGCCTGGTCGGCGAAGCTTCGCATCGGCGCGATGTACGGCAAGCTCAAGCGTCCGGAGGACGCGAAGACGTGGTTCGCATCGCTCAATCCGACGAGCGTGGACGAGCGCGTCCAGCTGATCCAGGCACAGGCGCAGGTGCTGCGTGACGCTTCCGACGACGCCGGTGCGTACGAACTGCTCACCAAGGGTGTGACCGATCAGCCGGAAGCGACCGACCTGGTCTACGACCTCGCCATGGTTGCCGAGCGGCTGAACA
>DATKLH010000141.1:0-27928 GCA_035542515.1 Casimicrobiaceae bacterium | reverse complement strand
CTGGCGAAGTCGTGCGAGGGCGAAAGGGCCGCTAGGGCGCAGGGCGCGCGCATGGCGGCGTTTCCGATTGCCACACGGCTCCGCGTCGACTGCGGACGAGTCCTTATTGTCTCGATTGCGCGGGCTGCGCTAGACGCGACTGCGGATGCTGCCCGCGCGTCAAATCGCTCCGACGCAACTCATGCGTACTGGACGACGCAACCGAGCAGGTAGGCGCGTAGCGCTTCGGCCGGAATCTGGCCGCTGCAGTCGATGCCGAATTCGCTCCAGCGGATCGTGCAGGCGAGCGCCCGCTCGGATTGCAAGTCGATCACGCACGCGCCGGCGGGCACCTGTTTGCGCGAGCCGTCGCTCGCCACGACCACCATCGAGCCCGCCGTATACGCGAGTCGCGATTCCATGTCACGTCTCATCGGGCGTCGATCATCGAGGGCGGGGATTGCAGCGAATTTGCGCGCTTCATCATTGTGTCTCCACGTTGCATCAGTACGCTATCGCGGCCATGTCGGCCAGTGAACCTGGCGCGGCAGAGAATCGGCGCTGTCGCCTATCGGTCGGTGTGCTTCGGCGGCGCCGGCTCGGGATAATCCTTAGGACATCATTTCGAGGGTGGTCGCCTTACCTTCGCCTAAGGCGCACTCGCACAACGGAGCGCGCACACAGCGAAGCGTCTATCGGCAACCGGATCATCGGTCTTTGTTCAAGGATCCACCCCGAACCGATCCGCAGAAGCGCTTTCAGTTGACGCTTTTCGCCGTTCGCTGTCAAGGCAAATCGCTGCGGCGATACGATTGCATCAACAGCAGATCTGACGTTGCTTCTGGACAGCGTTGCGGAGCGACTAGTCGTCAAAAGCAAGTGCGGTCAATTGCGGTCACAAGGTCGCGTGATCGCAGGCGATGCGCTTGATGGAGGCAGCAAGTGCGGTGACGGGGTCCGCGAGCCGCGGGTGGAGGGAAGGGGCCCTGCCGGGGCCATTTCGCGCCGAGTGCGCTCACGCTACGATGCGCGTCGGCGAGCCATCGTGCTCGAGGGGAGGGTCGGGATGGGCCGCGACGCCAAGGCGCTGTCGCTGTGGGACACGTTGCGATTCCAGCTTTATCTGAGCATCCCCGCATTCCTGCTCGGAGTCGTGATTCCCAACCGCTGGTTCCTGACGCGCTACGCGCGCTGGGGTGCGGCGCACCTGTCGAACCGGTTCTTGCGCAAGCTGCGCGCCAAATATCGCAGCAATCTGCTGTGGCTGTGGTTTCCGACACGGCGCACGCTGCTCGTGCTCGCGCCAGCCACGATCGACGCGGTGCTCGCGTCGAGCGACAACGCGCCCGACCCTGAGTTGAAAAAGCGCGCCATCTCGCGCTTTGCGCCCGGCGCGCTCGTGATGTCGGCCGACGGCGCGCAAGGCGGCCGACGGGCCTTCAACACGAGTGCCCTCGACCTCGGACGGCTGCATCGCGACGCCGATACCTTCGTCCGCATTGCGGCGAGCGAGGCGCGACGCGTGTTCGACCATCGAACCGACACGCTTCGCTGGGGCGATTTCGAAGCGCTCGGCAAGCGCATCTCGCACCAGATCATTCTCGGCGAGGGCCGGATCGATGACGGGCTGGCCGCCGATCTCGCACGCATGCTTCGGCGCGCGAATCTGCTGCTGCGCGACGAGGCGAGCTTTGCGGCGTTCCATGCGCGCATCGCGGCGGCGCTTGGTCCGCATGCAAGTGCTGCGACAGCGCCGTGCCTGCTGGGCACGGCCGCACGTGCGCTGGTCGATGGCAGCGCATCGGAGTCGACGTGCGTAACCTCGCAGATCGCGTTCTGGTTCTTCGTGCTGAAGGATGCCGTCGAGCTCCACGTGCCGCGCACGCTCGCGCTGATTGCGGCGCATCCGGAAGTGCAAGCGAAGGTGCGCTCCGAAATCCGCGAGGCCGGCGAATTGACCGCGCAGGCGATCGATCGCCTGCGCTATCTCGAAGCGTGCATCGTCGAGCAGTTGCGGCTGTGGACGCCGGTACCACTGTTGCTGCGGCGCGCGGTGACGCGTTGCATCGTCGGCAGCGCGACGGTCGAAGCCGAGCAGCAGCTCTTGGTCCACGCCGGCTTCTACCACCGGGATCGACTCGTGTTCGGCCGAGTCGCACATACGTTCGCGCCCGACGAAGTCGACGCGGGCGCAATGCCGCCGCTGTATGTATTCAGCGCGCACGAACGAAGCTGCGCCGGCCAATCGCTGGTGAGGTTCGTGCTCAAGAGCACGCTCGCGTCGATGCTGGCTCGATTCCACTTCGAGCTGGTGCGTCCCGTGATCGAGCCCGGTCGCATCCCGTACCTGGTCGATCAATTTGGCATCGAGCTCAGTCCTGTACGCGACGCGCTGGCGGCAGCGGAGCGCGCATGACGCAACCGTTGGACCCTTCGCGGGCACCTGAGCGGCGGCAGCTGACCGTGATGTTCTGCGACATGGTCGAGTCGACTGCGCTGTCGGTGCGCCTCGATCCGGAAGAGCTCGCCGAGGTCATTCAAACCTATCGCCAGCATTGCGCGGCGATGATCGAGCGCCACGGTGGTTTCGTCGCGCGCTACGTCGGTGACGCGATCCTTGCCTATTTCGGCTATCCGCGCGCGCACGAGAACGACGCCGAGCGCGCGATCCGCGCGGCGCTCGCGATCGTCGGGACCAGATGGCCGACCGCTGCGACCGCGGACCTCAAGGTGCATATCGGGATCGCGACCGGTGTCGTCGTCGTCGGCGATCTGTCGCAAAGCGGCGCCGACTTGTCCGCGATCGGCAGTGCACCGAACCTCGCCGCGCGTCTCGAGAGCATCGCAGCGCCGGGGAGCCTGGTCGTATCGGAGCTGACGCGCACACTGGCCGGCCGGCTGTTCGACTATCGCGATCTTGGTCGCCACGATCTCAAGGGATTCGATGCGCCGGTTCCGGTGTGGCAGGTGACCGGCGAGCACAAGGTCGGAAGCCGTTTCCACGCGCTGCGTGCCGCGCTGACGCCGCTCGTCGACCGGGCGCGCGAACTTGACGAATTGCAGCGCCTTTGGTCGCTCGTGCAACGCGGCGAAGGTCATGCGGTATTGATCACGTCCGAGGCCGGCGTAGGCAAATCGCGTCTCACCGAAGCGCTTGCCGAGCGCATCGATCCGGGGTGCTTGCGGGTCTGGTATCACGCGTCGCCGAACCTGCAGAGCACTCCGCTCGCGCCGGTGATTCGCCAGTTCACCATCGCTGCGGGGCTCGCCGAAGACGACAGCGAGGCGACCAAGCTTCGCAAGCTCGCGCAGTTCGTGCCCGTCGAGACGCCCGGCGCCGCGGAGATCGTGGCATTCCTCGCCGAATTCCTGTCCGCGCGCGGCGAGGGCGGTCGCAGCGCCGAAATGTCACCGCAGCGGCAGAAGCACCGCATCTTCGAGATGCTGATGCGCTCGCTCGAGGGGTTCGCCGCGCGCGGGCCGATATTGCTCGTGATCGAGGATCTGCACTGGATCGATCCGACCTCCGACGAGCTCATCGGCGTCCTGCTCGAACGATTGAGCCGCATGCGGATCCTTCTCGTGCTGACCGCACGGCCCGAGTTCCAGGCGCACTGGCAGGACCAGCGACGGCTTGCGCAGATGCAGCTCGGTCCGCTCGAGCGTCGCGACGCCATCGCGATGATCGGGCTCGTTTGCGGCGAGCGCAGTATCGCGGAGGAGACCGTCGCCGAAATAGCCGACAAGACGGACGGAATGCCGCTGTTCATCGAGGACCTCACCAAGGACGTCCTCGAGGGCGTCGACGCGCGTGGCGCATCAGCTGCATCGCCGTTGTCGATTCCGACGACGCTGCGCGATTCGCTGACCTCGCGGCTCGATCGGCTGGGATCGGCCAAGGCCGTGGCCGAAGTTGCAGCCGTCATCGGACGCGAATTTCCCTATGAGCTGCTCGCGAAGGTTGCCGAGCTCCCCGAAGAGCGCCTCCGCGACGAGCTGTACCGGCTGGTCGACGCCGGCCTTCTGGTCGCCCGCCGATCGAGCGCCGCGCCCGGCTACGCGTTCAAGCATGCGCTGGTGCGCGATGCTGCCTATGCGAGCCTGCTCAGGAAAAAGCAGGCGAGCCTGCATGCGCGCATCGCGGCCGTGCTGATCGACGCATTTCCGGACACCGCCGAGTCGGAGCCCGAGGTCCTCGCCTATCACTTCGACGCGGCGCATGACATCGACCACGCGGTCGATTTTCTGGTGAAGGCGGCGAAACTCTCGGCGCGGCGCTCGGGTTTCGTCGAGGCGATCAGGCAGCTCGAGCGCGCTCTGGAGCTGCTGGCGAGCGCGCCGCGATCGCCCGAACGACTGCGCCGCGAGCTGAACGTGCATCGAACGCTCGGTGGCATCTACGCCGAGCATCGCGGATTTTCATCGGCGGAATGCGGCCGCGCCTATACGTTGGCGCTCGAGCTGTGCCGCGAACTGGGCGATGCGCCCGAGATTTTCTCGGTCCTGTCCGGACTCGGCTCGTTCGCGATCACGCGCGCCGAGTTCGGTCAGTGCAAGGTGATCGCCGAGGAATGCCTGTCGCGTGCCGCAGCGCAAACGTCGAAGCCGCCGTTCATCATGGGCCACCTGCTGTACGGCGGCACGCAATTCCTGCAGGGCAATCTGGTCGAGGCGCGCGCGCATCTCGAAGAGGCGATTCGAATCTACGACGACGACCAGCCGTCGCGCCGCCAGAAGCAGGTGCTCTACGTGCAGGACCAGAAGTCGACCGGACTCTGCTACCTCGCCCTCGCCTTGACCATCATGGGCGAGACCGAACGCGGACTCGCAGCCGGCGAGACCGGCCTCGCGCATTCGCGCTCGCTTGGCGGTTTGCACACGGTCAACTTCTCGCTCACCTATCTCGCGGCGGTGCATCACATCCGCGGCGATACGCAGGCCGCGTTCGAGCACGCCACGGAATCGCTTGCCGCTGCGCGCGAGCTCGGCTTCGCGACGTGGATCGGCATTTCGCAGATGATCCGCGGCGCCTCGCTGGTGAAGCAGGGAAGGCACGACGAAGGTCTCGCCGAGCTCCGTCGCGGCATGAGCGCGCATGCCGACATGGAAGCGACCGCGTATCAGCCGTTTGCGATGGCGTTGTTCGCGGAAGGCCTGATCGCGACTCGCAATGCCGGCGAGGCGCTTGCCACGATCGGGCGCGCGATCGCCATCAGCGACGCAAAAGGCGAGCGCTTCTACGCCGCGGAGCTTCGCCGCCTGCAGGCGGAAGCGATGCGCGCGTGCGGCCGACCGGGCGACGCCGCGCGCGCATTGCAAGAGGCGATCGACATCGCGCGGCGCCAGCAGGCGAAGCTGTTCGAGAATCGCGCGCGCGAGCGGTTGGCGGCATGGAATTCGGGGTCCTGATGAGTTGCGCTATGGCAAGGCGACGTGCCTGCCTTCGTCGGTTGATGCCGGCGCGTTCCCGCCCAGTGCCAGCAGGAGCTGGGCGGTATCCAGATACCGTTGCGCCCCAGCCTTGACGTAGCCCAGGCGCGCTTGTTGATATTGACGCTCCGCGTCCAGAACCTGCAGCACGCCCACGTTGCCCTCGTTGTAGCTGGCCCGTGTCAACGTCAGGTTGGATTCGGCCGCCGCGCGAGCGTGTGAGAGTGCATCGAGCGCTTCGGCGTCATGCTCCAGGGCTGTGAGGACATCGGCAACCTGGCCAAACGCGGTCAGGACCGTTTGCTCATAGTTGGCTATGCTGGCATGGAGTGCGGCGACCGACGCGCGCTGCTGTGCATGCAAGGTGCCACCGTCGAAGAGCGGCGCAATCAAGCCGGCCGCCAGGCTCCAGACGTTGCTGCCGCGGTCGAGGAGGTGCGCGAGATCGGTCGCCTGCTGTCCCGTCGATGCACTGAGTGTGATGCTCGGATACAGGTTGGCGTTGGCCACGCCGACTGCGGCGGTCGCCGCGTGGAGCTGCGCTTCGGCCGCCAGGATGTCCGGTCGACGATGCGCGAGCTCGGAGGGAACGTCCACGGGTAGCTCTTGCGGGAGCGCAATGGTGTCGAGGTCCAGCGCCGGCGAGCTCAGCGCAGCGGGCGGCTCACCGAGCACCACGGCGAGAGTGTGTTGTGCGATGTCGCGCTCCTGGCGCAATGGTGGAAGCAGCGTCGCGTCGTTGGCGAGTTGGCTCTCCGCGCTCACGATGTCGAGCCGGGACACCGAGCCTGCCGAAAACGCGATCCGCACGAGCTCGAGGTTGCGGCGGTCCTCGTCGAGGATGGCGCCGACGGTGCGGATCTGCGCGTCGAGCGCGGCAATGCGGAGCGCCTGCATGACCGCGTTGCCCGACACCGCGAGGTAGGCCGCGCCGACCTGTTGACGTTGATATTCCGCGAGAGCGGCCTGCTGCTCGACCGACCGGGCCACGCCGCCGGTGAAGTCCAACGCATAACTCACGCTCGGTCCAACGGCGAAATACTTGAACGGCGGCGGCTTCGGTTGCGTACCGAGGAATTGCGCGCCGTACTTCTGACCGCCGACGCCGGCTTCGAGCTGCACCTGTGGATAGAGCGCGCCCGCCCGCGCGGTGACAAGCTCCTGCATTTGGGTGAGCGTTGCATCGGCTGCTCTCAGCGTCCGATTGCCAGCCAGGGCGCGCTTGACGATGCCATCCAACGCTTCCGAATGGAACAGCGTCCACCACTCGCCCGACAGGGACGCGCCCGCGATCAGACGCTGCTCGCCGTCGTTCGCGTGCGCATGTTCCAGTTGCAGCGATTCCGCGGTGTAACGGTCCTCCTGCGGTGGCACGGGTCGCGCGAAGTCGGGACCGATCGCGCATCCAGCGAGCGCAACCAGTGCGGCGATCACCACAACCGAGCGTCCAAGCACTCCCCGAGCGACACGCTGCGCGGCCGGTGGCCGCATGGAAGCGTTCCACGGTGCGCCGTGTGTGCTCATTCCACGACCATCGGCTCGGCCGTCGGCTTCCTGCGTACCGTGCGCAGCAGTGCGACGAGCGGTATCACGCACAGCGTCAGCACCAGCATCAGCTTGAAGTCGTTGTCGTAGGCGACCATCGCGCCCTGGACGGTGACCACGCGATCCATCGCGGCCAGGCCCTGAAGCGTATCCACCGAATAGGTGGAGTGCGCTTGCAGCGCCGGGTTGAAGGGATTCACGTGCTCGGCGAGTTGCGCATGCATGATCTGCGTGTTGCGCGTGAGCAGCGCCTCCACCGCCGAGATGCCGATGCTGCTGCCGAGGTTGCGGACCAGGCTGAAGAATGCGGTACCTTCGTTGCGCAGATCGGGTGCAAGCGTCGCGAACGTGACGGCGGCCAGTGGCACGTAAACGAAACCCGTGCCCAGCCCCTGCACAAGGCCGGACACGACGACGGGCGTGCTGTCCATCTGCAGGTAGAAGCCGGTCATCTGCCAGCAGGACCATGCAGTGAGCGCGAACCCGGCCGCAATGACCCAGCGGGCATCGAAGCGACGCATCAACCGGCCGAGGATCAACATCGCCGCCAGCGTGCCGATGCCGCGCGGTGCCGTGACCAGGCCGGTGGTCACGACCGGATAGCCCATCAGATCCTGCAGCAGCGGCGGCAGCAGGGCCAGCGTCGCGAACAGCACGACGCCGACGACGAAGATGAAGACGTTGCCGGTGAGGAAGTTCCGGTCCTTGAACAACGCCACGCTGATGAAGGGGTGTCGTCGCGTGGTCATCATGTGCACGACGAACAGGTAGAGCGACAGCGCCGACACCGTCGCCTCGATCCAGATTTCCGAGGAGCTGAACCAGTCCTTCAGCTGGCCACGGTCGAGCATGAGCTGCAATGCGCCGATGCCGAGGCTCAACGTGGTGAAGCCGAAGAAATCGAAGCGCATGCGGCGGATCGAGGTCTCGGTCATGAAGGCCGCGATGCCCGCGAAGGACAGGATGCCGAACGGCACGTTGATGTAGAACACCCAGCGCCAGTTGTACTGCTCGGTGAGCCATCCGCCTAGCGCGGGACCGAGTATGGGTCCGATGGTGACGCCCATCACCCAGATCGACATGGCGCGCGCGTGTTGCGCGGGCGGGTTGATGTCGAGCAGCACCGCCTGCGACATCGGGATGAGCGCCGCCCCGCACAATCCCTGCAACACGCGCGCGAGCACGAGCTGCGGCAGCGACTGCGCCAGTCCGCACAACGCCGAGGCGATCGTGAAGCCGGCCACCGAGACGAGGAAGATGCGCTTGCGCCCGACCTGCCCCGCCAGCCACCCGGACAGTGGCGTCATGATCGCTGCGCAGATGATGTAGGAAGTGAGCACCCAGGCCATCTGGTCCTGCGTCGACGACAGCGACCCCTGGATACGCGGCAGCGCGACGTTGGCGATCGTGTTGTCCAGCGCCTGCATGATCGACGCGAGCATGATCGACACCGTGATCAGTCCACGGTGCTTGGTGCGCGCGGCAGCGTCGTCGCCAGCGCCGTCGGTCATGGCGGCGGCGCGGAGGCGTGGGCCGTACGCGCGAAGGGAAACAATCCGCGCGTGTGCTGCGTGTCGACCGTGACGTTGGCGCTCAATCCCGATTGCAGCGGGTACGCCGGATCGATCACGGTCAATTCGATCCGCACCGGCAGGCGCTGCACGACTTTCACCCAGTTACCCGTTGCATTCTCGGGTGGCAGCACCGAGAACTGCGATCCGGTTCCCGGGCTTACGCTTGCGACGCGTGCGTCGAAGCGGCGATTGGGATACGCGTCGACCTCCACCGAGGCGGTTTGCCCCGGACGCATGTAGCTGAGCTGGTCCTCCTTGAAATTCGCTTCGATCCAGAGGTCGTGGACATTGACCAGTGCGAACAGCGGAGCCGAAGCGTTGACGTAGGTGCCGACCTGCAGTTGCTCGACCTTGGTGACGACGCCGTCGCTGGGCGCACGCACGACCGTGTACGAGAGGTTCAGGCGCGCACGATCCAGTTGTGCCTGCGCCTGCTGCACGGAGGGATGACGCTCCGGGGCGATGTTCGGATTGCCACCGAGGGCCGCCGCGACGGCGTTCAGTTGCTGATCGGCGCCGGCGAGTTGCGCGCGCGCATCGTCGCGCGCGTGCAGCGCTCGATCGAGCTGACTTTGCGACGAGATACCGGCCGCCACGAGGCGCTGCTGGCGCGCATACTCGGTCTCCTGGAACGCGAGCGTGTCCTTGGCGGCCTGCACTTGCGACTGTCGCTGCCGGTAGCTGGCCTTGGTCGATTCGATCTGCAGCCGCGCCGCCGCCAGTTGCGCCGCGCTCTCTTCCACCGCGATGCGGAATGGCGCGTCGTCGAGACGGAACAGCACGTCGCCTTGGTGCACGACCTGGTTGTCGCGCACGAGCAGTTGCTGCACGCGGCCGGAGACATTGGCGCTGACAGCGACGCGCGCAGCCTGGATATACGCGTCGTCGGTACTTTCGTAGCGTCCGCCGTGCAGATAGATGTACGAACCGACGGCGATGACGATCACCGGGCCCAGGAGCATCAACGGCAGGCGCCAGCGACTGCGCCCCGGCCGCCTGGGTTGCGTGTTCTGCGCAGGGGCAACCGGTGGCTGCGCAGGTGTGTCGTTCGCGTCTGTCATGGCCGCGTGCGAAGCGACTTGCGCGCCTTGCGCGACGTCGGCGGCGAGCGCGGGATTGCGGTGCGGCCAATGGAGGAGGGCGCTGCGGGCGCTCGATCGAGCGCGCACAGGTTGCCGTGGACGCGATCGAGAACTTCCATGAACCTCGCGCGATCCCCCTGGTCGACGCCGGCGAGCGCTTCGTTGAAGGTGAGCTGCGCCAGTCGCCAGATCTCGTCGAGCAACGGGCGCGCCCGGCGCGTGAGGTAGAGGCGGCGCGCACGACGATCGTCGGGATCGGGTCGTCGCTCCAGCCAGCCATCCGCCTCCATGCGATCGATGATGCGCACCATCGTCATCGGGTCGATGTCGGTCAGCGCCGCGAGACGGGCCTGGCTGATGCCCCGGTTCTTGTCCACCTGCACCAGGACCCTGCACTGGGGCAGGGTGAGCGAGATCTCGCGTGCCCGCTGCTCGAAGCGGGCAACGTAGCGGCGGCTGGTGTCCTTCAGGACGAAGCCGAAATTGCGCCACCGTTCCATGAACCCCGGCGCGCTCGCGCCCCGGTAATGATAACGGCTGCAATAATATCAGGTGATACGATAAAGGGTGTAGCCCGGCCATCAGGGTGAGGAGCCTCTACCGTATTTGCGCTGCACATCGCGACCGATGCGTGGCATTCATGGCAGCCGGGGTAACGTCAAGTATCCGCACACCCAAGTCGTTGAACAAGCACACGGTCGAGGTTCCCGAGGCCAGGTCGCATTTACGCGGCGCACGCGTTGCCGTTCATGGCAGTCGGCCGCGGCGCACCAGCGGTGGCCGAAGCGTAGCGATCGACCTCACGCAACAGTCGGAGTGAGGGGCGGCTGGAGGTCGGCATTACGTATATGATGCCGTTGCGCTTGCGGCTCCGAGGTCTTGCGCCGCAGTTTCCGTGCCGCGCAATCGCCGAGCGGGGGATTGTTGCTCGAACAATGTCGAGACCCGCGATGTCGGCGAGCGGAACGGCGCGAGACCCGATCGGTCCAACCCACCTCACCCCTTTGGAGGTCCCATGGCTCAATACTTCGACGCCATCGTCATTCCTGTTCCCCGTGCCAACCTCGACACCTACAAACGCATGTCCGAGGAATGGGGCAAAGCCCACTTGCGTCACGGTGCGCTGTATTACTCCGACTCGATCAGCGACGACGCCCAGCCTGGCAAGGTCACGTCGTTTCCCCAGGCGGTGCAGCTCAAGGACGGCGAAGTGATTGCGTTGGCATGGGTCGTGTATCGCAACAAGGAAGATCGCGACCGCATCAGCAAGGCCGTCATGGAAGATCCGCAACTCAAGGCGTCGATGGACCCGTCGAAGATGCCTTTCGACGGCAAGCGCATGTTCTGGGGCGGCTTCGAGAGCATCGTGGGCCTCGCCGCGGGTCGATAGGCGAGGCGATGGAGCATCGGAACCCATCCTGATGCTCGTGGGTCGACGCGCGGCGACCCATTCTCAACACGGCATCGTGGTATCCGGCGAGCGCGGCCTACCGCCCGCAGGGCAATAACTACGCGCTGGTTCGCGGCACGAACTCGTAGCCCGTGTCGACGACCCGCCGTCGCACCGGCTTGCCGGCGAGGCGGTCGCGGATCATCTCGCCGGCGCGCAGGCCGATGGCATAGCGCGGCACTCGAAGCGTCGTGAGCGCCGGCACGACCTGCGCGGCGATCGGCGTGTCGTCGAATCCGGCTATCGCGATGTCGCCGGGAATGGCGAGGCCGCGGCGCTGGCATTCGTACAGGGCGCCGATCGCGATCGCGTCGGCCGAGCAGAACACCGCGCGGACGTCCGGACGGTGCTCGAGCATCGTCGCCATCGCCTGGGCGCCGGCGTCGATGTCGAGCGTCGTCTCCACGCACAAAGACGGATCGATCCTGCGCTTCGCACGCGCGAACGCGAGCTCGTAACCGCGGCGGCGGTCCCGCGCACGGTCGTTGTCCTTCGGGTATGCGCCGATGTAGCCGATGGTCGGATAGCCCGCGCGGATCAGATACGACGTGACGTCGCGAGCGGCATCGACGTTGGAGTAACCGACGAGCATGTCGATGGGTCGCCTGGTGAGATTGCCGCCCTCGACCACGGGAATGCCGGCGGCTTTCAGCATGCGCACGGTCGCGTCGGTATGGACGATACCGGTGAGGTAGATCGCGTCGACGCGTCGCGACAGGAACGCGCGCACGAGCGTCTCTTCCTCCGCGGCAGAGAACCCGCTCGCGCCGATCAGCAGGTGGTAGTCCGCGGAGGCGAGCGCGTCGCTCAAGCCCTGCATGATCTCGGCGATCAGCGAGTTCGTGAGCACGGGGATCACCGCCGCGACGAGCGACGTGCGGTTCGACACGAGGCCCCGCGCCACCAGGTTGGGCGTGTAGCCAGTCCTGCGAACCACTTCGAGGACCCGCTCGCGCGTGCGCTGTGCGACTTTGTCCGGCTCGCGCAGCACGCGCACCACCGTCATCGTCGACACGCCCGCGGCATGCGCCACATCGACCAGTCGCGGGCGCGAGTCGACCGCACCGGCGCCTGCCTTGCTCGCGCCTGCCGGAGCGCGCTTGTGGCCCGCCACTGCCTTGCGGGGTGGCGACGACTGCGTCATGCGCTCCCGCCGGACGGCGCCGGTCGGTTTGCGGTTACGCGAGGACGACGCCATGCGCTCCCGATTTGACAGCGAGGAAATGGGAACGTTAACATGTTAGCGCTAACATCGACAAGGCGCCGCATCGTGCGCCGATCCCGGAGGAGACGCGACAACATGGGCGCCGTCGCATTCGACGGACACGCACGGCTGCACGGGCGATGCGGCGTTTGTCATCGCGTGCTCGTGCCCGGCGCAAGGGTCGGGTCCATGGCCCGTCGTGGCAGGTCGTCGTGATGGTCGCGGTCTCGAAAGCAAGATCCGGCAGTGTCGTCGCGTACGTGCGCACGATGGTCGCGTTCCTCATCGTGTGGTGGGCGCTTTCCGCCTGGACCCACAACGAAGTGCTGCTGCCGTCGCCGCTCGCCGTCATCCGCGCATTGCTCGAGCTCGCGCAGGACATGGAGCTCTTCGAGCACGCGGGCATCAGCCTCGCGCGCATGCTCTTGAGCCTCGGCCTCGCTGCGCTACTGGCAATCCCGCTCGGCCTTGCGATGGGATTGAGTCGCAGGTTCGACGCGCTTGTCGATCCGGTCGTCGAGCTGATGCGTCCGATTTCCGGCATCGCCTGGATCCCGCTGGCGCTATTCATCTTCGGCGTGGGCAACACGCTGCCGGTGTTCATCATGACCTACGCGGCATTCTTCCCCATCGTGCTCGGAACGGTGGCGGGCGTTCGTGGCGTCGACCATCGGCTCATCGATGCCGCGCGCACGATGGGCGTGCCTGCTGGCACGATCGTGAGCCGGGTCGTCGTACCCGCGGCGCTGCCGTCGCTGCTGGTGGCCGTGCGCCTGGGCGTCGCATCGTCGTGGACTGCAGTGGTGGCCGCCGAGTTGATCGGGGCGCCGAGCGGTGTCGGCTACGCGGTCGAGTGGTACCGCGAGCTGTTGATGACGCCGCAAGTGATGGCGTTCATCGCGAGCATCGGCGTGCTGGGCTACGTGTCGGATCGCACCCTGCGATGGCTCGCGCAGCGGTTCACGCCGTGGGCGTTCGCAGTCGGCGAGCGCGCATGAGCGCGCAGTTCCAGCTCGGGAAGCGCGATGGCGCGTCGACCTGCCTGCGCATCCACCGACGCACCGGCATATGGGCAATTGATGCTTGCGTGAAGCGCGCGTATGAATAGAGCTTCGCGCATCGCCTACAGCCTCGCGCTGCCGCTCGCACTGCTCCTGCTGTGGCAGGCGTGGGGCACGGCGACCGGCAATCCGCGCACGCCGGTGCCGACCCGCGTGGTCGCGGCGGCGATGCAGCTCACGCAGTCGGGCGATCTTCCGCTCGCGATCGTGCAAAGCCTCGGTCGCGTGTTCAGCGGATTCGCCATCGCCGCACTGATCGCCATTCCGCTCGGCCTCGCGATGGGCGCGTCCGCCGCGGTCGAGCGCAACGTCGATCCGCTGGTGGAAAGCTTCCGCCCCATCGCCGCGATTGCGATCCTGCCGCTCGCGATCCTCTGGCTCGGCACCGGCACGCCGGCTGCGGTGATGATCGTCGCTTACGCGGCGTTTTTTCCGATCGTGATCAACACCGTCGCGGGAGCGAAGCGCGTGCCGCCAACGCTGTTGCGCGCCGCACAGACGATGGGACTCGGGCGCTTCGACGTCGTGCGCACGGTCGTCGTGCCGGCCGCGTTGCCGTCGATCGGCGTCGGGTTGCGCATCGCGATGGGCGTCGCGTGGACTGCGATCGTGGCCGCGGAGCTCGCCGTCGGCGCCAAGGCGGGCGGCGGCGGATCGGGCGGCATCGGCCAGATGATGTTCGTGTTCTACGCGTACAGCATCGAGCTCAACCGCATCGTCGTCTGCATGATCGCGGTGGGTGTCGTCGCGTTGGTTCTCGACCGCGGCTTGCGCACCGGCATGCGATTGCTGATGCCGTGGACGGTGCGATGACGACCGCTCCCAAGCTGCGACTGTCGAGCGTCGGCAAGCGATTCGACGCGGGCGCGGGAACCGTCGCCGTGCAGGACTTCACGCTCGACGTCGCGCAAGGCGAGTTCCTCGTGATCGTCGGACCGTCGGGCTGCGGCAAGACGACGATCCTCAATTTGCTCGCGGGCCTCGAGCTGCCCACCAGCGGCGATGTGGCGATCGACGGACGCTCGATCCGCGCTCCGGGACCGGAGCGCGGCGTCATGTTCCAGGACTACGCGCTGTTCCCCTGGCACACCGTGTGGGGCAACATCGAGTTCGGCCTGCGTCATGGCCCGGCCGGCAACGGGCTCGATGCGCAGGCGCGCCAGCAGCGCGTGCGCAGCTATATCGACCTGGTCGGACTCGCGGGCAGCGAGACGAAGTATCCGCACCAGCTCTCCGGTGGCATGCGTCAGCGCGTCGCGCTCGCTCGACTCATGGCGAACGAGCCCGACGTGTTGCTGATGGACGAACCGCTGGCGGCGCTCGACGCGCAGACGCGCATCATCCTGCAGGATGAGCTGCTGCGCATCTGGGGACAGGACCGGCCCGCCGCGCAGCGACGCACGGTCGTGTTCATCACGCACGCGATCGACGAGGCGGTGTTCCTCGCCGATCGCATCGCGGTGATGACCTCGCATCCCGGGCGGCTGAAGGCGGTCATCGACGTGCCGCTCGCGCGTCCGCGCACCGACGCTACGCGCGCGCAGCCCGAATCCCAGGCGCTGGCGCAGCACATCTGGAGCCTGATCCGTGACGAAGCGTATCGCGCGACCGTCACCTAACGCTGAAACCCGAGGAGGAAACATGACGATGAACAGCCACGCAAGAGGATCGTCACGCCGGCGCTTCATGGCCACGGCCGGCGCCGCGTCGCTCGCGCTTGCGGCACCCGCGATCGTGCGCGCGCAGCGCAAGACCATCAAGGTGTCGGTCGGGCGTCAGCCGTGGGCGGCGGGCAATTCGCCGGTGACGCAGTACATGATCGCGAACAAGACTTTCGAGAAATACGCCGCGGATGCAGGCTACGACCTGACCGCCGATTATCGCGATTACCCCTCGGCGCTGCCGATGGTCGAGGCGTTCGTGTCCGGCAATCTCGACCTTGGCATGTGGGGCAACACGCCGATCGTGCGACTGGTCGCGCAGAACCAACCGATCCAGCTTCTGAGCGTCGGCGAAGGACACTTCCGCTTCGTGCTCGCGACGCGCAAGGATTCGCCGATCCGCAATCTCGCCGACCTCAAGGGCAAGACCGTCGGCGCGCTGCTCGGCGGCGATCCGTACAACGTGCTGTCGCAGTGGCTGCGCTTCGAGCTGGGCAATCCCGATCCGCGCGCCTTCAACATCACGGTCATCAACACCCCGACGCAGGCGCAGGCCGCGACCATCCCGTCTGGCATGGACGCCGCGGTCCTGATCTACCCCGCGTTCCTCAAGGCGAATGCGGAGATCGGAACCGTCGGCATCATGAATTCCTTCGGTTACACCGAGAGCCACTACAAGGGTCCGGCCGGCGAGGGCGCCGGCATCCTCCTGCCGTCGGTGAAGAAGTCACCGTTCTATCCCGACGGCTACTACCTGCATCGCTCGTTCTGGATCGGCACCCAGAAGCTGGTGAAAGACGATCCGGCGATTGTGACGGCGTTCCTGCAAGCGCAGCAGGATGCGGTCGCGAAGCTCGCCACCATGGATCCGGGCGCGGTGTCGGATCTTTCGCGCAAGTACTGGGAGCTGCCGCCGGAGCTGGGCGCGAAAGTGGTCGGCGACGAAGTGTTGTTCAAGCGTGGCTGGTGCTGGCCCACCGAGGGCGACGCGCTGGCGCTGCTCGAGACGTCGAAGTTCATGGTCGAGGGACGGATGATCCCCAAGCCGCTTGCGTGGGCGCAGGTGCGCGATGCGTTTACGCAGGCGGCGCCCGCGGTGCGCGCTGCGTACGACAAGAGCGGCCGCAAGCCCGATGCGGCGCAATTCGAATCGAGCCAGGCGACCGACCTGCGTGGCGCACCGGTGTGGGAGATGCAGCGCTGGCGCGAGCATTCCTGACGCGTCGTGACGATGACATTGGATGAAAGAGCGAACATGAACGTAGGCTTCATCGGACTCGGCACCATGGGCCGGCCCATGGCACGCAACGTCCTCGCGAAGGGACATCGGCTGACCGTCGCCGACATCGCACCCGGCGCTGTCGAGGAGCTCGTGGGCGCTGGTGCGCGCGCGGCGGCGACGCCGCGCGAGGTCGCTGCGGCGAGCGATATCGTCATCACGATGCTTCCCGACGCGCCGGACGTCGAGCGTGTTGCGCTGGGTCGCGACGGCATCGTCGAAGGGCTCCGCGCCGGCACGATCTACGCCGACATGAGCACCATCGATCCGGCCACGACGCGACGCATCGGCGAGGCGGTCGCGCGCAAGGGTGCGGCGATGATCGATGCTCCGGTCGGCAAGACCGCCGATGCTGCCGTGGCCGGTACGTTGACCCTGATGGTCGGTGGCGCCGAAGACGTCGTCGCTCGCGCGCGGCCTGTGCTCGATTGCATGGGCACCGACTTCTTCCATTGCGGTGCGCTCGGTGCCGGGCAGACGATGAAGCTCATCAACAACCTGCTCGCGACGGCCGTGTCCGAAGCGTCGATCGAAGCGCTCGTCGCCGGCACCAAGGCGGGACTGGCGCTCGACACGATGACCAGCGTGTTGCGCACGACGATGGCATGGAACAATGCGCTCGCGATCGCGTTGCCGAAGCGTCCGCTTGCCGGCGACTTCGAGCCCGGCTTCATGATGAAGCTCGCGCACAAGGACTGCCGGCTCGCCCTCGCCATGGTCGAGTCGCTCGGTGTCGCGGCGCCGGTGGGGCGTGCCGCGTTGGCCAGCGTCGAGGAAGCGCTGCGGCGCGGTCTCGCGGATGCCGACGTCGGGGCGCTGCTCAAGTTGCGCGAGGAGCCGGCCGGCGTCGAGGTGCGATTGGCGAAGTGATGCCCATGCATCGATCGGCGCAGTGTTGCGCGACGCTGCACGGCGCGGGCCTGCGCGACTTCGATACGGCGCCCTTCTGCGCGTTCAGCCTTGCGGAGCATCGTCTCGGCGCGTAGCTGCGCATCGTCGACCGACTTTCGTGTTCCGAAGTGCACGGTCGCGCGGTGCGCGGTCGAGAATCGATGCTCGGCTTCAAGCTGTCGCACGCTCGACGCGTGCGAGCGTCTCGCTCATGCGTAGTGCCGCGATAGCGCCGGATGCGAACGTGATCGCGGCAACGACGTACATCGCCGCCCCCAGGCCCAAGGCATCGGCGATGACTCCGGCGAGCAGTGCACCGATGGCGTAACCGAGGTCGCGCCAAAGCCGGTACACGCCGACCGCCGACGCACGCCAGCTCGGATGCGCGACGTCGCCGATCGCGGCGAGCAAGGTCGGGTAGACCATTGCTGTTCCGACGCCGAGCAGAATCGCGCCCAACGCGAAAGTCGCGAAGCTCGACGTCGCGGCCGTGAGCGCAATGCCGGCGGCCTGCGTCCACATTCCCCAGACGATGAGTCCCTTGCGCCCGATGCGGTCGGACCAGGCGCCGGTGAACAGTTGCATGACACCCCATACGGCCGGGTAGAGCGCTGCGAGCAATCCGATCTGCTCCAGGTTCATCCCGGTTGCCGCGAAATACAGCGGAAAGATTCCCCACGCCATGCCGTCGTTCAAATTGTTGACGAGCCCGGCTTGACTCACGCTCGAGAGATTGCGGTCGGTCAGCGTGGCGCGCCGGAACACTTCCCCTTGCGAGAGCGGAGCCTCCTGTTTCGCGCTGGCGCGAAGAGTGGTCTCGTGGGCAACGTGATGCCGCGTCTCATGCACCAGCACCGCCGAGAGCAGAAGTCCCAGCGTCACGTAGCCGATGCCGAGATAGAACGGTTGCGGCCGCAGACCGCAGCGAGATGCAATCCAGCCGGTGGCGAATGCGCTCGCCGCGACGGCGACGTAGCCGGCGAACTCGTTGAGTCCCATCGCGAGGCCGCGTCGCCGCGGCCCCACCAGATCGATCTTCATGATGACCGTGAGCGACCACGTCAGTCCCTGGCTCACGCCGAGCAGCACATTCGCCGCGACCACCCACGACCAGCTCGGTCCCCACATGAGCATGAACGGCACGGGGATCGCCGCGAGCCAGCCGGCCACCAGCACGTGCTTGCGTCCGAAGTGATCCGCGAGTCGTCCGGCGCCATAGTTGGTCAACGCCTTGGTGACGCCGAACACGACGATGAACGAAAGGATCGCCGCGCGCGCGGCGAGATGGAACTCCTGCTCCGCAATGGCCGGCAAGATGCTGCGTTCCAGGCCCACCATCGCGCCCACGAACGCATTCACGACGACCAGCAGCGAGAACTGCGCGAAGTTCTCGCGCAGCCCGAGCCGCACGACCGCTTCGGCCATCGCTACAGCGCGAGGCCGCGGTTCGCGCGCATCATCTGCTCCATTTCGGGCAGCTTCGGCGGAACGTCGCGAACGGCCGCGACGAAATGGTCGCACGGCTTGGCCAGCAGCGGATTCCAGCGCTTCTCGAACCCCAGAGTGGACGAGGGCTTGCCCGACAGGCCGGCACCGCAAGCGCTGCCGGCCTGATGCCCCGGAAAGATCTCGATCTCGTCGGGGAGCTGCAACAGCTTCGCGTGCAGCGTCTCGTAGAGCTGCGCGGCCATCTCCTCTTCGCGTCCGAGCAGGTCGGGCCGTCCCACCGCACCGACGAACAAGGTGTCGCCGGTGATCACGAACCAGGGCGCCTCTCCGCGCCGCAGATCGGTCACCAGCAGGCAGATGCTGTCGGGCGTATGGCCCGGCGTGTGCAGGACCTTGACCTTCACATTGCCCACGTCGAGCAGCTGGCCGTCGACAAGCGGCATGAAGTCGAAGCCGACTTGACCGCGATCGCTCTCGTGCAGGCAATACGGCGCACCGACCGCCCGCGCGAGCTTGCGCCCGCCGGAGTAGTGATCGGCATGAATGTGGGTGTCGACGACGTACGCGATCCCCACTGCACGCTTGCGCGCTTCCTCGACGAACCACTCTTCGTCGCCCGCGACGACGTCGACCGCAACCGCCTTGCCTATCGTCGCGCAGCCGAAGAAATACGAAAGGGAAGCATCGACCGTGGGGATTTGCCGGAAGAACATGTGAAGCTCCTATGACCGCGACGGAAACCGCCGTACGCCAAAGGCTTTCCGTGTGCGGCAGCAGGACGTTGCGGACGTCAAGCCATGAAGACGTTGCATGCAAGAGCAGGGCGTCGCGGCCGCGCAGACAGCACCTGGCGATGTTGTCGCTCCAGTGGCGGCGGAGCGAAACTCACTGCACTGCCTCTTGCGCGGGGGACGAATGCGTGGCGTTCGTGGCCGCTGAGGTAACGTCCGGAACCGCACACCTCAGGCCGCGCCCGACTCGAGCGGCAGGCCGGCGGCCATCCATTCGCTCACGCCGTCGGCAAGCTTGGAAGCGCGGAATCCCCGCTTGACGAGCAGTTTCACCGCCTCGTCCGACATCAGGCAGAACGGTCCCCGACAGTACGCGACGATCGGCTTGTCCTGTGGAAGCTCCGCGAGCCGCTGGCGCAGCTCGGCGAGCGGCAGCGAGCGGGCGAACGGAAGATGCTGCTGCTCGTATTCGTCGTCGGGGCGCACGTCGATCACGATCACCTCGCCGCGGCGGGCCTTGCGCAGCAGCGTCGCGCGGTTCTCGCCATGCCACGCGCCATCCGGTTCGCCGAGCTCGCGGATCGCCTGTTGCAACTCGAACAGCCGGTCTTCGGCAAGCATCCGCAAGGCAACCCAGATTCGCGCGATGTCCGCGCTCGCGAGGCGATAGATCATGTTCTTGCCACGGCGCTCGGCTTCCACGAGTCGAGTGGCCCGCAATTCCTTCAGGTGCGCGCTGGCAAGCGTGACGCTGATATCCGCCTCGCGCGCCAGCGTCTCGACCGACTTCGGCGCCTGGCCGAGCAGCTCGATCAGCTCGAGACGCTTCGGGCTGGCGACCGCCTTGGCGATGCGCGCGACGAGCTCGTAGAGGACGTTCTTGATCTCGCGGCCTCGGGTCATGGCGTGTCCGTGTCAGGGGATCGGCGTGACTTGATCGGCATCAAGGCGCTCCGTCCGTACACAATCTAACATTCATTGGAATATTGGTAAAGAAGCTTGGACACGAACGCGCGAAAGGAGGGATCGTGAAGACACTGTTCATCCTCAACGATGCCCCTTACGGAATCGAGCGGTCCTACAACGCCCTGCGGCTCGCGGGGTCGCTCGCGAAAACCGACGGCGAGCAAGTCAAGGTCTTCCTGCTCGGCGACGCGACCTCGTGCGCGAGGCGCGGCCAGAAGGTGCCGGAGGGCTTCTACAACATCGAGGTGATGCTGGGGCGGGTTGCGCGCAGCCGAGCCGAGATCGGCGTGTGCGGAACGTGCATGGACGCACGCGCCCTCGCGGAGGCGGAATTGGTCGAAGGAACCCGCAGAGGCACGATGGCGGAGCTCACGGCCTGGACGCAATGGGCCGACAAGGTGCTCGTCTTCTGAGGAGGTGCAGGCCTCAGACCATCAAGGCTCCATGCGGCACTTCCGAATGGCGCACACCGTCGCTGTGCGAGGCAAGCTGCTCGCGGTCGTTGACGTACAACGGCCTGCGCTCAAGCCATGGCTCGAGACAAACCAGGAGTTGATCCGGGCGAAGGCGCGACAGGACCGCGCCTCGCACCATGGCGCTCAACTTCCGGGCAGGTCGTGAATCTCCGGAAAGAACAGGTCCTTCCACGAGCTGGGGCGATTCTTGATGACGCCGACTTCCTGCATGAACTGCGCGAATGGAAGCACGCGCTCCGGAGCCAGGGTGTAAGACACCTGCGGGTCTTCCATCAGCTTCAGGATCTTGTCCACCTGCTCGGTGCTGCCGCCTTCCTTGACATACATCTCCGCGGCGCGCTTCTTGTCGGCGTTGATCGAGTCGGTCGCTTCCTTGAGCGCATCGAGCACCGCGCGATAGGTCTTGGGATTGGCCATGCGGAACTTGTTGGTGGCCCACACCATGAGAAACGTGTTGGGGCCGCCCATCACGTCGTAGGAATTGAGCACGACGTGAATGCCGGGCTTTTCCAGCGCGTAGTTCTGGAACGGCGGCGAAGTGAATTGCGCGTTGACATCGCCCGCTCCCGAAAGCAGCGCTTGCAGTCCGTCGGGATGCGCCAGGTTGATCATCAGCGAATTCAGCTTGCGGTATTCCGCCGGCCCCCACTCCTTGGCAGCTGCCATCTCGAGATAGATCGTCTGCACCGACGAGCCTGCCCCGGCCATCGCGATCTTGTCCTGGTCGGTGAAGTCGCGGATGGTCTTGACGTTAGGATTGCGACTGACCAGCAGATTGGGCATCGAGGTCAGCGCGGCGACACCGCGCACGTCGACGTTGCTGCGCGTCTTGTCCCAGAGGATGAATGCGGGACCGGTGCCGCCCGACGCGAAGTCGAGCGAGCCGGACAGGAGCGCGTCGTTGGCAGCCGCTCCGGCGCCGAGCTTCACCCACGAGACCTTGGTGTCGGCCAGCCCGGCCTTGGCCAGGTGTTTTTCGATGAGCTTGTCCTGCTTCATCACGGTCAGGGCGAGGTAGCCGATGCCGTATTGCGTGGCGATCTTGACCTCGTTCACTTCCGCACGCGCAAGCGAAGCAAAGCCGAAGATCAGCAGCATCGCCAAGCCCAGTCCGCTGGTGAATCGATTGCGCATCGCATGTCCTCCTGGTTGCGTCATTTTCCGGATGTTGCCTCTCGAGTCGTTCTCTCACGCCGTCACGGCCGCACGCCGTATTTCGGTTTGGGACCCAGTGAAGTTCGCAGCCTGCCCTGCGCGGCGGCAAGGAAGCGGCACAGGTAAGGGCGGGTCTCGCGCGGGTCGATGATGTCTTCCACGCCGAACGCCTCGGCGGTGCGAAACGGTGAAGCCACCGCGCGCAGTTCAGCTTCGATCTCGGCCTCCCGTGCCTTCGGGTTCGCGTGTTGCTCGATTTCGCGACGGAACGCCGCCGCGACACCGCCTTCGATGGGCAGCGAGCCCCACTCGGCCGAAGGCCACGCGATCTTGAAATCGAGGCCGTTCTTGTCGGTGGCGCCCATGCCGGCCATGCCGTAGCACTTGCGGATCACCACCGTATACATCGGCACGCTTGCCTGCAACGCCACGTACACGCTGCGCATGCCCTCGCGCAACGTTGCGGCGGCCTCGGCATCCTTGCCCACCATGAATCCCGGCACGTCCACCAGGAACACGAGGGGAATGTGGAAGCAGTCGCAGAGCTCGATGAAATGGGTCTGCTTGCGCGCGCCCCTCACGTCGATCGCGCCTCCGTAGATCATCGGATTGTTCGCGATGATGCCCACCACCTGCCCCTCGAGGCGGGCGAGTGCGGTGATGACGGCCTTGCCGAAGGTCGGCTGGATCTCGAACAGCGAGCCGCGGTCGACGATGAGCTCGACCAGCCGACGCATGTTGTAAGGCTTGCGGCGCTCGCGCGGGACGATGCGCAGCAGCTCGTCCTCGCAACGGTCCGGCGGGTCGTCGGTCCTGACGACCGGCGGGAGCTCCCAGACGTTTTGCGGCATGTAGCTCAGGAATCGGCGGATCATCGCGAAGCATGCCGTCTCGTCCGCCGCGACGTTGTCGATCGTGCCTGCGACATCCACGGCGAGCTGCGCGCCACCGAGCTCTTCCTTGCTGATCTTCTGTCCCAGCGATCGCTCCACGACCGGTGGCCCTGCGGCGAACACCTGGGCGGAGTCCTTCACCATCACCGTCCAGTGCGAAAGGATCGCGCGGCCTGCCGGTCCGCCCGCCGCAGTGCCCATCACCGCCGAGACCACAGGCACCGAGCCCATCAGCTCGACGGAACGCTCGAACCCGTGCACGCCGGGGAAGACCGCATGGCCGCGGCGCTGGATCGACGTGACGCTGCCGCCGGCACCATCGATCAGGTTGACCAGGGGAATGCGGTATTGAGCCGCGAGGTCCTCGATGAATCCGCCCTGTCCGCCTTTTTTGCGATCGCCGCTCCAGCTCGTGCCGCCGCGCACCGTGAAGTCTTCGCCGCCGAGTGCAATGGGCCGTCCGTCGATCTTGGCCAAGCCCATCACATAAGGCGCGGGGCTCACGCTCGTGAGGTGGCCGTGAGCGTCGTAATGCCCTTTGCCCGTCAGCTTGCCAACTTCCTGGAATGAGTCGGCGTCGACCAGCCCGGCGATACGCTCTCGAATCGTGAGACGACCGCGGTCGTGATGCTTCGCGACCGCCTCTTTTCCGCCGAGGCGCTCGGCTTCCGTGCGACGCAGCCGCAGCTCGTCGACCTCCGGCGACCAGTCGGCGACAGGCTTGCGTTCATTCGCGTCGGTGGTGTGCATCGAAGATAGGGCGATGAGATGAAGAGTGGGTCAATTCTCGAGCGTTGCGACAACGTCGCCCTCGGACACGCTGCTGCCTTCCTCGACGCGCAACTGCCTGATGGTGCCGCCGTCCTCGGCGATCACCGGGATCTCCATCTTCATCGATTCGATGATCATGATGGTTTCTCCCGGCTCGAGCTTCTGGCCGACGCGGGTCACGATCTTCCAGACCGCGCCCGATACATCCGTCTTCGCTTCGTAGATCGCCACTGCGACTCCTTGCGCCTTGCTCAATAGCTCGTGGGCCAGGCGCGCATCAGATGCTGGCCGATGCCGCCGGTCAGGCGCATGCCGTGCACCTCCAGCGAGCGGATGAGGTAATCGCGCGTCTCCTGCGGCGGGATCACCGATTGCACCGCGTAGACGGCTGCGGCATCCCATGGCTCGCTGTCGCGATCCATTTCGGCGAGCAGCTCCTCGAAGCCCGGCTGCCCGCGTTCCTTACCGTGAACGACGCGCACGCCGAATTGCGGATCCATGAAGCTGATCTCGGCGGTGGGCCACGCCGCG
Organism: Casimicrobiaceae bacterium; assembly: GCA_035542515.1. Classification (GTDB taxonomy): domain Bacteria; phylum Pseudomonadota; class Gammaproteobacteria; order Burkholderiales; family Casimicrobiaceae; genus VBCG01. Next base: position 3,800 of record DATKLH010000141.1, on the reverse strand, counting down.
ACTTCGTCCGAGTTGCGCCCTCCACCCATGTTGAGATAGGCCTGGCCGTAGGTCTTGCGCACGATCACGGAGATCTTGGGAACGGTGACCAGTTGCAGCGCGTTCATCCAGTTCATGATCTTTCCGGGCGCACGCTTGCGCTCCGCCTCCGTGCCGATCACGAACCCCGGCGTGTCGACGAACATCACGATCGGGATGTTGAACGAATCGCACAGCACGATGAAGCTCGTGACCTTTTCGCACGCGTCGGTGTCGAGCGCGCCGCCCTTGAACAGCGGATTGTTCGCGACGATGCCGACGGTCTTGCCGTTCAGGCGCGCCAGCGCGGTGACCGCGACCTTTCCGAACCGGGCCTTGAGCTCGAACAGGCTGCCCTGGTCGACCACGGCATGCAGGATCTTGCGCATGTCGTAGACCTGCGTGCGACTCGCCGGCAACAGGTCGAGCACGTTCGCCATCGCCGCGCCGGAGCCGGCTGGCACAGGACGCTGCGGCGGCGGCTCGCGATGATGCGACGGCAGATAGCTCAGGAACCGCTTCACGGCGTCGATCGCTTCCTCGTCGGTGTCGACGACGAGGTCGGCGAAGCCGGTCACTTCGGAGTGCATGCGCCAACCGCCGAGTTCCTCCGGATCGACCTGTTCCCTGATCGCGAGCGAGGCCAGCAGCGCGCTCGACACTGCGAGCACCGAGCCTTTGCGCATCACGTTGAAATCGGAAAGCACGGCGTACCACGACGAGGAGCCGAACGACATTCCCAGCGTCGCTGAAGCCCACGGTGTCTCGCGCAAGCGCTGATACTGGATGGGATCGTTGCCGAGCAGCGTCGCCATGCCGCGCGAGCCCATGTGATCGGGCATGCGCGCGCCCGAGGACTCGCCGAGGAACACCATCGGCAGACCGCGTTGCGCCGCGACGCGCTTGAGGTGCCCGAGCTTGCGGCCGTTGGTCGCGCTCGAGGATGCACCCATCACGGTGAAATCGTTGGCGCCGATCGCGGCCTCGCGGCCGTCGATCTTGCCGAAGCCCACGATCTTGCCATCGGTGGGCGTGCGATAGCGGTCGTTGGGATTGGACACCGATGTGCCGAACAGGCCCGACTCGATGAAGGTACCGCGGTCGCAGAGGTATTCGATGCGCTCGCGTGCATTCAACACGCCCGCCGCCTTGCGCCGCGCGAGCTTGTCGGGCCCGCCCATGGCCATGGCCTTGCCGCGCTCTTCTTCATATCGCTTGAGCGCAGCATCGAAGGGCGATGCGGAGGTCGATGCAGTTGCGCTCATGGCGAGCTCGGGTGAAGGTGTTCGGTTTCCGCGGACGCGATCGAATCCTTGCCGCCTCGACGCTCGCAGACGATGACGCCCGCATCCTCGAAGGCGCGGAGCTGCGCATCGGAATAGTGAAGCAGGCGCGACAGCACTTCGCGCGTGTCCTGGCCGATGCGGTGTCCGGCGTGCTTGACGGCGCCCGGCGTAGCGGACAGGCGCGGCACGACGGCCGCCATGGCCACCGTTCCCAGATCGTCGTCCGGTGCGGCAACGATGGAGTTGCGCTCGCGGTAATGCGGGTCACGGAAGATGTCGGCCATCGTGAAGATGCGCGTGGCCGGAACGTTGTGCGTCTCGAGCACGCGCTCGAGATCCGCGAGCTCGAGCGTGGCGGTCCACTCCGCGATGCGCGCATCGATCGCCTCGTGGTTGCGCGAGCGTGCGATGGCGCTCTGGAACAGAGGGTCCGCGGTGATCTCGGGCGCGCCCATCGCCGTGGCGAGACGGCGGAACACCGCATCGCCCATCGCGGTGATGTGGATGAAGCCGCCGTCGGCTGTCGGATAGAGATTGTTCGGCGTGCTGTCCGGAAGACGCGAGCCCGTGCGCGTAGCGACGTGCCCGAGCTTTTCATACGCCGGGATCCATGGCTCCATGAAGCTGAACGCGCACTCGTAGAGCGCAGCGTCGATGTACTGGCCTGCGCCCGCTTTCTCGCGTGCGAGGAGTGCCATCACCGTGCCGAACGCCGCGTAGAGCCCGGTCAGGTAATCGGTCATCGAAACGGCGACCCGCGCTGGCGGTCGATCAGGGTCGCCGGTGATGTGGCGAAGGCCGCTCACCGCTTCGCTGATCACGCCGTAGCCGGCGCGCTGGCTGTACGGACCGTTCTGGCCGAACCCGCTGATGCGCACCATGACCAGCTTCGGATTGATGGCGCGCAGATCCTCGTAACCGAGTCCCCATTTTTCGAGCGTGCCGGGCCGGAAGTTCTCGATCACTGCATCGCATTGCGATGCGAGTTGCCGGACGATGTCGCGTCCTTCGGGCTTGCGCAGGTCGACGCAGATCAGCGACTTGTTGCGGAAGATGCTGCTTGCGTAGAGCGACTTGCCGGCGAACTGCTTCCCCATGGTGCGCACCGGATCGCCTTCGGCGGGCTCGACCTTGATCACCTCCGCGCCGAAATCGGCGAGGAGCCGTCCGCAGAACGGACCTGCGACGGTCGAGCCCAGTTCGAGCACGCGATAACCCGCGAGCGGTCCGACCGCGCCGCCCAAATGCGATCCCGCGGGTGCGTTACTCATCGACGGGGCGGGGTGTGCTGTCCTGGATGTATTCAACGACTGCCCTCTATGAAGACTCGCTCGAATCGAAACGCCGCCGCATGTCCGGTGCCGTCGGCGAGGACCTGTGGTCGTCGTGCGGATCGCTCGGCTCGAACCGACGCACGTCGGCAGCGCGCCCGAAAGATGCCCCAACTCGCTGAGCGTCTGGGTCCAGGGGACGCTGCGGGCGCTGCCCGAATGGGGCATAATAGTCCGAATGTCGACATTCAAGCAATCTCCTCCGGCTGGCACGCTGCTCGCCGCTGCGGTTGCGGGCAGCTCGGCGTTCACGCCGGCGTCGCTCACGCCGACGCTGCCGCTGCAGATTGCCGACCGCATCGGCGCGGCCATCGTCGAGGAGCTCTTTGCGCCCGGCGGGCGCCTCAAGGAAGGCGACCTCGCGAATGCGTTCGGCGTGAGTCGCGCGAGCGTGCGCGAGGCGCTGCGCATCCTCGAGAGTCGCGGGCTCGTGCGCATCCTTCCGCAGCGTGGCGCTCAGGTAACGCTGCTGTCGCGCGCCGAGCTCGAGAACCTGTTCGAGATCCGTGCGGTGCTCCTCGGCCTGGCGGCGCGGCAGGCGGCCAGGAACTACGGCGCCGCGAGCGGGAGCGCGCTTTCAGCACGGCTTGCCAGGCTCGCCGAGACGCGCGGCGACGCGAATGCGTACGCGCGCGCGAGCGCCGAGATGGTCGAGTTCGTGGCGCATCTGTCGACCAACGAACAGCTTGCCGAGCTCATTGCCGCGTTTGCGCAACGGATTGGCCGGTACACGCGACTGGGTCTTGCCAGTCCCGATCGTCGCGCTCGCTCGCTCGCCAACTGGCGACGCCTCGCCCAGGCCATCGTCGCGAACGACGAGAAGGACGCCGAGGACATCAACCGACGGCTTGCGCTGGAGAACCGCGATGCGGCGTTGATGGAGGTCGAGCGCCGGGTGTCGGGCGGCCGGACGGAGCCCGCGCGAAGAGCGAGGACCGATGCGCATGCGGCTCCGCAACCCCGGCGGCGCAAAGCCTCGGTGGCTTAGCGGCGAAAAAGCAAACATGTGCCGCAACCGCGCGCGCGGTGCCGATGAATCGGACGCCGGGCGCACCGCCCTGTGCTCGTCGAACGCCTCGCAAAGAGCTCGTCGCGATCGTGCTGTCGTTTGTTTCGCTACACCCACGGATCGCGCAGCGCGTTCCAGAGGCCCACGGACTTGGCG
>DATKLH010000140.1:0-12222 GCA_035542515.1 Casimicrobiaceae bacterium | reverse complement strand
TGCGACCCTCGAGAACGTGCGCGCGGAGCTCGCCCGCGAACGCGATCGCTACCAGGCGACACTGGGCGGACTCGGCGATGCGGTCATCGCGACCGACGCCAACGGCGCGGCCACGCTGATGAACCCCGAGGCCGAGCAACTCACCGGATGGAAGGCCGCGGAAGCGCTCAACGTACCGCTCGCGAAGGTCTTCCACATCGTGAACGAGCAGACACGAAGTCCGCTCGATTCGCCTGTGGCTCGCGCCATCAAGTCGGGACGCGCGCAAACGCTGTCCGATAGCGCGCTGCTCGTGGCGCGCGGAGGACGGGAAACCCAGGTGGCCGGAGGCGCAGTCCCCATGCTCGACGACGGAGGCAACGTTACCGGCGTGGTGCTGAGCTTCCGCGACGTCGGCGATCTGCGCCGAGCGCGAGCAACGCTCGAGGAATCGGAACGGCGCTTCCGCACGATGGCCGACAACGCGCCGGCGCTGATGTGGATGGCCAACTCCGCGGGCGAGCGCGTGTTCTTCAATCGCACCTGGCTCGACTTCACGGGTCGCACGCTCGAGGAAGAGCGCGGCGACGGCTGGACCACCGACCTTCATCCCGAGGACTACACCCATTGCCTCGACGTCGTCAACGCGGCCATCGAGGAGCGCAAGCGCTTCGCGCTCGAATACCGCCTGCGCCGGCACGATGGTGAGTTCCGCTGGGTGTACGACGAGGGCGTGCCGCACGAAGACGGCAACGGCCAGTTCGCCGGATTCATCGGTGTCGCCGTCGACCAGACCGATCGCAAGGGCGAGGACACCGAGCACGGAAGCGTCGATCGCGGCCGCAGCGAATTCATCGCGATGCTCGCGCACGAGCTGCGCAATCCACTGGCACCCATTCGCAATGCCGTGCAGATCATCGCGCGCCTGACCACCGGCCGCGACCCGCGGCTCGATCACGCATGCGAGGTGGTCGACCGACAGAGCGCTCTGCTCACGAACCTGATCGACGACCTGCTCGACGTTGCGCGCATCGAGACGGGCAAGATCCTGCTCAAGCGCGAGACGCTGAGCGTGCAGGATGTCGTGCGCCAGGCGGTGGAGACCAGCCAGCCAGCCGTGCGCGATCGCGGCCACACCCTCGAAGTATCGCTTCCGCCGGAGCCCGTGTACGTCGACGGCGATCGAACGCGCCTTGTGCAGGCGTTGCGCAATCTGATCAGCAATGCCGCGAAGTTCACCGCCGACGGCGGTCGCATCGAGATCGCAGCGCAGGTCGAGGACGATGCGGTCGAGATCAGCGTGACCGACAACGGCGAAGGCATCGAGCCGACGCTGCTGCCCGTGGTATTCGATCTCTTCCACGACGAAGCGCAGGCGGCGCGCCAACCGCGCCGCGGCCTTGGGCTGGGTCTCACCATCGTGCGTCGCCTGGTGGGGCTTCACGGCGGCAGCGTGAGCGCTACCAGCGAGGGGCACGGCAAGGGCGCGCGCTTCTCGATCCGCCTTCCGCTCGCGGCGGGCGCACCCGAAGCGCGGCACGAAGCGAGCGAACCGGCGCGGACGCGCGTGCTCGTGGTCGACGACAACGTCGACGCTGCGGTGGCCATTGCCACGCTGCTCGAGATCGGCGGCTATTCGGTGAGCGCGGTTCACGATCCGCGCACGGCGATGGCGCGCGCAACGGAGACGCCCTTCGACGTGATCGTGCTCGATATCGGATTGCCGGAGATGAGCGGCTACGAGCTTGCGGTGAAGCTGCGCACCGCACCGATCAATTCGCGTGCAAAACTCGTGGCGCTGACCGGATACGGCCAGGCGGGCGACGAAGGGCCCGCCAAGGCCGCGGGCTTCGCAGGCTACCTGGTGAAGCCGGTCGACGCCGATCAGCTGCTCGCGCTCGTGGCCGACCTCACGCGGCGCGATCGCAGTCGCCGCCGCGCATGACACGCTCGAGTCAATATGGATTGCGCAAGCGCGTGCTCGTCACCGGAGGCGCAGGCTTTCTCGGCTCGCACCTGTGCGAGCGGCTGGTCGCCGACGGACACGACGTGCTGTGCGCCGACAACTATTTCACCGGCACGCGCGACAACATCGCGCCGCTGCTCGGCAACCCGCGCTTCGAGGTGATTCGCCACGACATCACGTTTCCGCTGTACGTGGAAGTCGACGAGATCTACAACCTCGCCTGCCCCGCATCGCCGATCCACTACCAGGCCGATCCGGTGCAGACCACCAAGACCAGCGTGCACGGCGCCATCAACATGCTCGGTCTCGCCAAGCGCGTCAAGGCGAAGATCCTCCAGGCGTCGACCAGCGAGATCTACGGCGACCCGTCGCAGCATCCGCAGACCGAGGCATACTGGGGCAACGTCAATCCGATCGGCCCGCGCTCGTGCTACGACGAAGGCAAGCGCTGCGCGGAAACGCTGTTCTTCGACTACCGTCGGCAGCACAAGCTCGAGATCAAGGTCGCGCGCATCTTCAACACGTTCGGCCCCCGCATGCACCCCAACGACGGGCGCGTGGTGTCGAACTTCGTCGTGCAAGCGCTGCGCAACGAGCCCATCACGCTTTACGGCGACGGCCAGCAGACGCGGTCGTTCTGCTACGTTTCGGACCTGGTCGACGGGCTGGTCCGACTGATGGACACGCCGGACGACGTGACCGGTCCGATCAACCTCGGCAACCCCGCCGAGTACACGATCGAACAGCTCGCGCGGCGAACCCTCGAGTTGACCGGATCGGCGTCGCGCATCGAGTACCAACCGTTACCCGTCGACGATCCTCGTCAGCGACAGCCCGACATTGCGCTTGCGCGCTCGACGCTCGGGTGGGCACCTTCGACTTCGCTCGACGATGGATTGCGCGCAACGATTACGTACTTCGAGATGCTCCTTACGACATCGAAGCACGCGGGCAGGGAACAGGGGACAGGGAATAGAAAAGACGAGCGGGGAGCGAAAGTCGAATAGCAAGGCGGCACAGCGAAGAGAGGGAGCACAGACGTCACTGTCCTCTGTCCTCTGTCCTCTGTCCTCTGTCCTCTGTCCTCTGTCTACCCAAGCACCACGACCTTGCCCCCCGCCGCGCGCGCATCCTCCTCGTCGTGCGTGACGAGCAGCGTGGGCAGCCGTCGGTGTGTGGCGTGATCGAATACGAAGCCGCGAAACTCCTTGCGCAGCGCCGCGTCGAGCTTGTTGAACGGCTCGTCGAGCAGCAAGGCGCGCGGCTCTGAGAGCAAGGTGCGCATCAGTGCAACGCGCGCCCGCTGTCCGCCTGACAACGAGGCAGGATCGCGGCGCGCGAATCCCTCGAGCCCGGCATCGCGCAACGCGGATGCAACAGCCTCGATGCGGCGTGCCCGCGGCTGGACCTCTCCCGGCAATGCGAACGCAAGGTTGCCCCCGACCGAAAGATGCGGGAACAGCAGGTCGTCCTGGAACAGGATGCCGATTCGACGCTGCTCCGGCGGTAACGCGGTGATATCCCGATCGCCGATCAGCACTGCGCCGCCGGCATGGAACGGCGCACCGAGCGTGCCGGAGATGTAGGCAAGCAGCGTCGACTTGCCCACACCGCTCGCACCCATCACGGTAACCGTCTCTCCGGGTGCGATCACGAGGTTCATGCGATCCACGAGTACGCGATTCGGAAGCGCGATGACGATCTCCCGCAATTCCAGCGTCGGCGGTGCGTCGTTCAAAGCCACGCCGGTGGATCGCTGCGGCGGGCGTGACTCCATACCGAGATCGCGAGTGCAAGCATGTATGCGATACACGGGAGCAATGCCTGCAGGCCCGCGTACACGCCGATGGTGCGGCGATCGGCACCCGAGGCGAGCGTCACGGCAGCCAGGGTCAAGGTGTCGATGCGGCCACCGCCCGCGAACAAGGTGGGCAGATAGAGCCCGACGCTGACGGCAAAACCGACAGCGCCCGCGATCAACAACGGCGGCAGAAGCAACGACAATTTGACACGCCAGAAGATTCGCGCCGGCGATGCGCCGAGGCTCGCAGCGGTCCGCGCATAGCGACGATCGAGCGCGCGCCAAGGATGCGCGAGCGACAGAAAGACGTAGGGCAACACGAACACCAGATGCGCCCAGACGACGGCAGCAAGCGTGCCGTCGTAGCCGGTCGCAACCAGCAGCGCCTGGGCTCCGAACAGAAACACGATCTGCGGTACCAGCAACGGCGTGTAAAGCAACCAGGCCGAACGCGAGGTGGTATGCACACCGCTCACGTCCTCGTTCTCCAGGCATGCCAACGCGATGGCTATCGCAAGCGCAGTGGCGCAAACCGCGATCCCCGCAGTCGTGCTGGCGAGCGAGACAGCGTCGCGCGACAAACGCATCCAGTTCGCGAGCGTCCATTGCACGGGCAGCGCGTCGGGATAACGCCATTGCGCGGCGAGCGACCAGCACGCGAGCGCGGCGAGCGACAGGACCGACAGGGCGACCACGATCGCACCCAGTCCCACCGCGAACCCGGCAAGCGGAGTCGCGAGCGTGGCGCGTCGGCCACGCGCGATCCACCCTCGCCCCCAGGCGGCTACGACACGTTCGCCAGCGCGCCAGGCGAGCAGCGCGAGCGCGACGATCGCGAGTTGCGCGCACGATGCCGCCGCGCCGGTGAAAAAACCGTCGAGTCTCGGATCGGCGAAATCGCGCACTGCGATCACCGCCAGTGGCGGTGGTTGATCGGGTCCGACGATCAATGCCACATCGACAATCGAAAGCGAGAACGCAAGCACCGCAAGAACGGGCAGGCGGATCTGCGGGTAGACCAGCGGCAACACCGTCTTGATCCAGCTCTCGACCCGACCGTAGCCCATCGAGCGCGCCATGCGCAGATGCTGCTGCGCGTCGACCTGATGCAACGCGCCGATGGTCATCAGGATCAGGTAAGGCGTTTCCTTCAGCACCAGTGCGGCGATCAGCGCCAGGCCCCACGAGTCTCCGACGAGCGCGACATCCGGCGGCACGTTCCACCCGGTGAGCCACGGCGAGAGCATGCGCACGATCCAGCCCGACGGAGCGATGGCGAACGCGAAGCCGAGCGCCATCGCCGAATGCGGCGTCGCGAGCAGCGGCGCGAGGAGGCGCCCGACGTTCGTCCCGAGCGCGCCGCGTTGCAGCCACGCGCAGGTCGCCATCGCAAGGCAAAGGGCGACGATCGTTGCGCCAAAGCCGGTGAACAGTGTCAGTGCGATGGACCTGTCGATGCCCGGCGTCTGCGCGAGGTCACGCCAAGGTGCGAGCGAGAGTCGCGCACCGCCGAGCGTGGGAAGAAACCCGAACGCAGGCATCAGCGTCGCGACGACGCCGCACACGACCGGCGCCAGAAACACGATCCATGCAATGTACGGGGCAACACGCAGCGCACAGGCGCGTCGAGCGGCTCCCGTCAACGGATGTAGCGCCGTTCCCATTCCGCGGCAAGGCGAGTCATCCAGGACGGATGCGGCTCGGGAAGCACGCGCGCAAGGTCGGCGCTTGCGGGCAAGGCGGGATGCTGCGGCAGGGCAGCGAAGCGCCCGCGCTCGGCCGGCGGCAGCTTGTCGAGATCGAGCACCGTGAAACTGCCCAGCCAATGGAAGTCCTGGGCACGCGCCTGCGCTTCCGGCTCGAGAAGGAAGTTCGCGACGACCTCGGCGCCTTCCTTGTGCGCGGCATTGAAAGGGATCCCGACGAAGCTGGTATTGCCGATCGTTCCCGCCGGATAGACGACGGTTCGCGCGGTCGGCGGAAGCAGTCCGGCCGTGATGGCGACGGCCGCCTCGGCCGGGTTGAACGAGATCATCAGGTCGATCTCGCTGTCGTTCATGAGCTGGCGCATCGCGGGGCCGCTCTCCGGGAACTGTTCGCCCTTGCGCCACAGGTTGGGGCGCAACGCATCGTACCAGCGCCACAGCGGCGCAGTGGTGCGCTCGAACGTTGCATCGTCGGCGGGATGTCGAAGCACGCTGGCATCGGGTGCGAGCTCGTAGAGCGCCTGCTTGAGAAAAGTGGCGCCCAGGAAGTTGCGCACGTTCGGATGCGTGGTGCGTCCCGGGTGGCGTTGCGCCCACTCGAGCAGCGCCTCCGAGGAGCGCGGAGGCTGGGGAACGCGCGCACTGTCGTAGACGAACACGATCTGCGCACGACGCCATGGCGAGGCGTAGCCGTCGACCGGCACCGTGAAGTCGACGAAGTTCGACACGATGTGCGTCGTGTCGAGATAGCGCGCGTTGGGAAGATCCTGGATGTAGGGTCCGAAGAGCAGATGCTCCTCCTTGAGCGCGAGGAAGTTCGGTCCGTTCAACCAGATCAGGTCGACGCTTCCGCCCGCGCTTCGGCCGGCAGCCTTTTCGGCGATCACCCGCGCAACCGCCTCGGAAGTGTCCTTGATGCGAACGTGAACGAGCTTGATGCCATAGCGGCGGGCAACTTCCTCGCCCACCCAGGCGATGAACGCGTTGGTCTTCTCGTCCCCGGCCCATGCGTTCCAGTACACCGTCTGGCCGCGGGCACGCGCCGCGAGATCGTCGAACTCGGCGGCGCGACTCGACCACGCGATCGCGAGCATCGCGACGATGCCGACGAACCACGCCGCAGGACGCATCAGTCGGCCGGAGCGCCGGCGACGAACTGCGCCGGCGCATCCTGTTCGCTCCTTCGCGCCGCGCGTCGGCGAGCGCGCGCGGCCTCGATCACCGGCCCGAGCACGGCCTGGTGAAAACGATCGCAGCCGATGCAGAGGTTGGCGTAGCGCGCGCCGTTGGGCATCGTGGTGTGCGACGCGGCCACCAGGCGTGCTTCGTCCCATCCATACGCGAGCCCCATATGCGCGGGATCCCCGCGATTGAGCGCCTGGTACGCCGGCTCGTCGCGCAAGGAATCTAGGATGTCGATCAGCTTGTCCTCGACCAAGCTGCCGATGGGCATGCGCGTCTTCACGCAGCACGGATAGACGCTGCCGTCGGGCTCGATCGACACTTCCGAGCCGTCGTAGCGATGGTCGAGGAAGCCCAGCGCGCCGGACCAGCGATTGCAGAAGTTGTCCGCAAGCGTGGCAGTGCTCAACGCGTTGCGCCATGCGCGACCGCGCGGCCACAGCTTGCCGATCCATGCATCCGGCGTCGCGCCGAAGAAACTGAACAGCGGCCCTTCGAGCTCCTGCCAGGCGCTATGACCCACGGCGAGCGGCGCCGCTCGCATGCCGTGCCGCTCGAACAGCTCCGTGAGTCGACTCATGAATGCACGCTGCCGGTCGCGACCTTCCATGCCGACGTGATAGTCGTCGACGCCGGCAACCGAAATGCTGAACACGCCTCGCGCAAGAAGCTCCTCGACGATGTCGTCGGTCAACAGGTCGCCCGTTGTCTGCACCACGATGCGAACCTGCCCGCGATACTTGTCACGCAAGCGCTCGATCACCTTGTAGGTGACGCGCTCGCGCACGGCGTCGTGCAACGCCTCGCCGCCCGACAGCACGATGCGTCCGACGCGCTCGCGCAATGCGCCGTTGTCATCTGGCGACTGGCGATCGAGGTAAGTGAAGCGCTCGGGAAGATTGTCGACGATGGCGGGGAAGCTGCGCTGGGCCTGCTCCACCACGGCCTCGAGCTCGTCACGTACGTAGGGGCGGAATCGATCGTCGTAGCAGTGCCGGCAATGCCGGTGACAAACGAAGGACATGACGTAGTAGAGCGATTCCATACGGCCTGCTGCCTGGTCACGAGGAGGTCAAAGGAGGGGAAGAAGCGCGGGCAACGATGCCGACCTGGACAATGCCGTGAGAGCGCGAACGCGCTTGGAAGCGGCCGCCCCGAAAAAGCGAGCGGCGCTTCGCAGCGATTTTAGTCGCTCGACACCGTCTTTCGCTTACGCAGACCGGTATCGGACCTGTGAACGAGCTCGACTACGGACAGAACAGCAGCCGCATGCGTTGCCTTCCGCCTTGGTCGCCCGAGTCCGTTCCCTGGTCCTGTTCCATGCCGGACGGGAGCGGGTCGGATCAGGACGGTATCGGCACGTGCAATCGACTCGTCCGCGGGACGCCGGCCAGCAGGTACTCCATCTGGTCGGCGAGGATGCGCCGGTTGCGCAGGATGAAGTGCTCGTGACGGTTGGGCACGTACGGCACGTACAGAAGCGGCATCCCGGCCTGCTCGGGCGAGCGGTTGCCCTTGCGGGTGTTGCAGCTTCGGCACGCGGTAACCGCGTTGGTCCAGTGATGACGCCCGCCGCGCGACACCGGCACGACATGGTCGTGCGACAGGTCGCGCGTGGCGAAGCGCCCGCCGCAATAAGCGCAGACCTGCCGGTCGCGCGCGAACAGCATTGCGTTGGTGAGGCCGGGGGTGTGCGAGAGCGGCCGCGCGCCGCTGCCCTTGATGGCGAGGATCGACTTGGTCGCGAGGCGCGAGCGCACGCCGTTGCGCTGCCATCCGCCGCGGAACTCCTTCACCACCTCGCCCAGCGACCAGGCGACAAGCTGCTTCGCGTGGTAGGTGATCGCCTCCTCGAGCTCCACCCACGCCTGCGGCAAGCCCGCCATGTCGACAGTGAGCACTAACGGTTCCATGGCGCTATATCGTACATCACCTGATCGTCACGGCCCCGGCGGGATCGATCTCCCGCCGGGGGCCCCGCGACTTCGGACCAAGGCTCCCGCGATGCGAAGCCAAGGCGGCGATCCCCATCGTGGGTTAGGGGTGCCGCGCACAGCACCCGAAATCGCCGTTCATCGCCAGTGGCGCCCGCGTGTCGTGCAACCACGACGACCGGGCATCAAGGACAGCGATTCGTCGCGTTCGAACCGCGTGACCTTTCATGCGATGCCTTCGGTCGCGTGTTGCAGTCAACGCGCGACACGCCACCTGCCGATCTTCAAGTCAACGCCAGCCAAGCGGATTCCATTCCACTTGCGGCGCCATTCATCGTCTCAACGCGCGAGCGCGCGAGACGACGACATCGCGTTGAAGATTTCCCACCACGGACCGAGACGTTGCGGTTCCTGCCGGCGTTCCACGTCGGCCATGCGTACCACCAGGCCGTCGCCTCGTTCCCAATACACACCGCGTCCCGCATCGCGCACCAGCGCATAGTCGCCGCTGCGATACGGTCTTCGATACTCCGCCGCCTGGCGTTTCATGATGGCCCCCGCTTCAAATGATCATTGCGCAGGGCGCCGGAGCAAACAAAAAGCCCGGCGCCTTGTCCGGCGACCGGGCTTCGCAGGAGAGGGAGATGAAGCCTGCTACTGCTTGCCTCCCGTTCCCGGAACCCCGGGTCGCGCGTGTCGGCTGAACATGCCGGTGCCCTTGGCACGCGTTGCGCATCGGACGTAGCGCGCCTGCGCGAGGCGCGCCTTCCGCGCGTTGCGCGCGCGCAGGGCGGAGGTATCGGTCGTGTAGGTCATCGTGTCGCTCTCCTTTCGTCGCGCGTCGTGCGTGGGCACGACAACGCTCACCTCGTCAGCGAGGCGGAGGTCGGGAGCCTGTAGCCTTCGACTTCCGCTTTACCCATCCGCGGAAGCTGCCCGGCGGAGGGGTTTATTGCGCGAACGTCTTGTCGCCCTGCGGCGACAGCCAGCGTCCGACGACACCGATGTGCGACACGTCGGCGTGAGCGCCGATCGCGAAGCGGACAAGTGGTGTGTGGAGGTTGATCATGCGTTTGCGAAATAACTCGCTGATGCGAGTGTTGTCATGATACCGGCGCCCCGGCAGCGAAGCCAACAAAAAAACAGCGCCTGTCGCCGGCCAGGATGCACAAATGCAACAGGGTCGCACCGAGGACGCGATCGCACTGTCCACCGCGTGGTGCCGTCCATTACGAGAGTGCGCTTCACCCACGCCTGCTTCGCGACGGTGTGCCGGGAAAGTAAACTTGTCTGCCACGCTTCGCCGCGCTCCAGCAAAGAGTCCCATCGCATGCCTACGAATCCGATCGCGACACACCGTACCTTCATGCACTCGTTGCCAGGCTTTGGACGCGCGACGCTCGGCACTGCGCTGCGTATCGCGTTGCGCCGCATCCTGGTCGCGACTATTGCATGGCTGGCCGCGACAACAGCGTGGGCGGTGCCGGTAACGGTGGTCGAGTTCTACAACGCCTCGCTCGATCACTACTTCATCAGCTCGCTTGCCGCCGACATCGACGCGCTGGACTCGGGACGCATTCCCGGCTGGATGCGTACCGGCTACACCTTCGTCGCCTCCGACACGCCGGGACCCGGACTCAATGCGGTGTGCCGGTACCTCATCCCGCCGCAACATGGCGATTCGCATTTCTTCTCCGCCTCGCCCGACGAATGTGCAGCAGTCGCGCAGAAGGTCGCGACCGATCCCAATTACAGCGGTTACATCCTCGAGACCTCGGCCGCGTTCTACATCGCGTTGCCGGATATCGTCAGCGGCACCTGCCCGGCTGGCACGGTCGCCGTGTTTCGCCTTTGGAATCGCCGTGTCGACTCGAACCATCGCTACACCGCGGATGCCAACGTTCGCGCCCGGATGCTCGCCGCCGGTTATCTGCCCGAGGGCTACGGACCGCAGGGCGTGGCGATGTGCGCCGTATCGGCGGGCCGCGGCGAATCGCAGGTTCGCGTGAGCGCCGCTTCTCCGTTTCCCGCCGGATGCGATGGCGTGATTCCGCAGGGCACGCGTTACATCGATGCCGAAGTCGAGCCGTTCGTCGCGGTCGACCCGTCCGATCCCGAGCACTTCATCGGCGTGTGGCAGCAGGATCGATGGTCCACCGGAGGCGCGGCCGCGTTGCGCACGGGCACGTCGTTCGACGCGGGACTCACCTGGACGCTGACGAACGCGCGATTCACGCGATGCTCCGACGGAACCGCGGCGAATGGTGCGAACTATGCGCGGGCAAGCGATCCTTGGGTGACGATCGCACCCGATGGCACGGCGTACCAGATCGCCATTGCGTTCAACGGACAAACCTTCGCCACGGGCTCGACGAGCGCAGTCCTGGTGAGCCGATCGACCGACAGGGGCGTGACATGGAGCGATGCCGTCACGCTGATCCAGGATGGCAGCTCGTCGTTCAACGACAAGGAGTCGATCACGGCCGACCCGACCGATGCGCGCTTCGCCTATGCTGTCTGGGACCGCCTCAACGCGATCGGCAGCGGCCCGACCTATTTCTCGCGCACGCCCGACCACGGGCAATCGTGGGAGCTTCCGCGCCCGATCTACGATCCGGGCAACCGCGCGCAAACCCTCAACAACCAGATCGTGGTGCTTCCCGACGGCACGCTGATCGCATTCTTCAACGAGATCGCAACCAGCAATCGGATGGCGGTCATGCGCTCGAGCGACAAGGGCGCTACCTGGTCGGCGCCGATCTACATCGCAACGCAGATGTCGGTGGGCGCGCGCGATCCCGACACCGGAATCGAGATTCGCGATGCCGCGGACCTCGGTGCCATCGCGGCGGGTCGCAACGGCAAGCTCGCTGTCGTGTGGCAGGACGCCCGCTTCCCCAATCCGAACTGCGCCGTGCCGGGCACGCCCGCGTGCATCGTCGATGCGATCGCATATTCGCAGTCGACCGACGGCGGAGTCACGTGGTCGACACCGGTGCGCGTCAACAGCGTCGCCGGTGCGCAGGCATTCATTCCGAGCGTCGCGATCCGCGACGACGGCGTCGTTGCGGTCAGCTACTACGACATGCGCAACAATACCTCCGACATCGACACGCTACCTGTGGATGCGTGGCTCAGCACGTCGGGCGACGGTGTGGTTTGGGCGGAGCGTCATCTGTCGGGGCCGTTCGACTTCACTTTCGCGCCGATCGTGCAGGACGGCAGCGCCAGCGGTTATTTCATCGGCGACTATCAGGGACTCGCCGCGGCCGGCAACGCATGGGTGCCGTTCTTCGCGCAGACCAATGCAAGCACAGTGAATCGCACCGACATCTTCGCGTCGTTCGTGCCACTCATTGCGCCGCAGGCATCGGCGAAAGCGTTGGTCGCCATCCGCCGTGCCGAATCACTGCCGACCGCGGAGCCCTCGAGCGTATTGCAGGATCTCGTGCGATCGACCACCGCGAAGGTGCTGGCGCGCCGCCTCAATCGCAGCGTGCCATCGCAACCGTAATGCGCGAGGAGTGGCCTATCGCCTATCGCCTATCGCCCATCGCCCATCGCCCTCAATACGGCACGAGGCCGACGAACTGCCCGCGGTGGTCGCAACCGTTGTTGAGCCCGTGGCCTTGAAAGCGGCCGCTAATGATGCTC
>DATKLH010000139.1:0-2447 GCA_035542515.1 Casimicrobiaceae bacterium | reverse complement strand
ATGGGCGACCGACGATCATCTTCGATCCGGCACGCGGGAGGATCAAACGGTTCCACTTTGCGCTGCGCGACGGTCGGATCGTGCGGGCCAGGATCCGGCCGTCGGCCTGTACCGCGCTCGAAGCGATGATGGCGCGCTTCGGTACGTGGGCGGAAGATCTCGTCGCGAGCCTTCTTCCGACTTATCGCTCCGTGATGTCGCGTGATCGCGTCACCTACCGTCCAAACGAACGGCAGATCGTGCAGCCGCTTCACATCGATTCGAGCTATGGGCACCCCACGCAGGGGCGCGGGATGTTGCGTGTCTTCTGCAACGTCGACCCCGCAAATCGGCCGCGTCGCTGGCAGGTGGGCGAGCCGTTCGAGAGTTTCGCCAATCGTTGGATCGGATCGATACCAGAGCGCAGTGCCGGTTGGAGCGAAGCGCTGCTGGCACGCCTCGGCCTCGTCGGTCCCAAAGAGTCGTACGATCAACTCATCGCCGACCTGCGCAGCGCCGGGAAGCGCGACAAGGAATTTCAGCGCACGGCGCCGCGAGAGATCATCGAGTTCCCCTGTGGCTCGACGTGGATCGCCATCACCGACCTGGTCGTGCACGGCGGCTTGTCGGGACAGCATAGCCTCGACCAGACGTTTTTCCTGCCCGCCGAAGGGATGCGCGATCCTTCGCGGTCGTCGTTGCGCATCCTCGAACGCATGACCGGTCGCGATCTCGTCTGAGTGGCGAGCATGGGGGCGCCTCTCGCGACGGCGGGATCGGTCGTGCTCCTGCCGGGACACGTCCGCGTCCCGGACAAGCACGGTCATCACGACTATCGCGCCGGGTGTGCGCTGCTCGCGGATCTATTGCAGCAGAACGCCGGGGTGAGCACCGTCACGGTTTGGGAGGGCTGGCCTGCCGACGATGCCGTGTTGGACGGCGCCCGCACGCTCGTCTTCTACACCGGCGGTCTCGGCAAGCATGCGCTGCTGCAGTCGGCGCAGCGCATCGATCGCATGCAACAGCTGGTCGACCGCGGGATCGGCCTGGTCATGATCCATCAGGCCGTACGCTACCCGCCGGAGATCGCGGAGCGCGCGATCTCGTGGATCGGTGGCGCGTATGTACGCGGCACGTCGAATGCGGGTCACTGGAAGACGCACCACCGCCGATTCCCGGACCATCCGGTGGCCCGCGGTGTCCAACCTTGGAGCATCCGCGACGGTTGGCACAACCACATCCGATTCGTCGAAGGAATGCACGGCGTGACGCCCTTGGTCTGGTCGAGCAAGCAGCATGGCGGTGCACCGGAAGGCGGCGCCGCGGACGTGGTGTCGTGGACGTACGATCGGCCCGGTGGGGGCAGGGCGTTTTGCTTCACCGGTCTCGATGCTCATACGGCATGGTCGAAGCCCGGCGTCCGTCAATTGGTGGTCAACGGGATTCTCTGGACGGCTGGGTTCTCGGTTCCGAGCATGGGAGCGAGGTGTGCAGTCGATGAAGCGACACTGAGAGGCTACCTCACCGCGCGTGGATATCCGGGGCAATGGGCGGTCGACGGACTCGTGCGTCGTTGGCGGCGGCTCCTGCGCTAGCCGAGTGTTCGGCGCGTTGCTCCTATACGAGCGCGCGGCCGGTGAGCCGTTCGAGGATGCGCAGCGACGAACGAGACGGATCGCGCATGGCCGGCACCGGCAGGAAAAAGGTCTGGTCCAGTGAATGCTGTCCCGAGATCGCGCCGTGCACGGCGAGATCCGTGATCGCGAGCCAGCTGACACCGCTCGGGAACTCGACGATCGCGCGCGGCGCGGTCTGCTGGTAGCGCTCGTCGCTCTTGGCGACACGCCGGATGTCGGCCATCAGGCGGTCGAAGGCCGTCTGGCGCGCGCGCGTGATGCCGAGTCGGTGCAACAGCCAACTGCCGAGAGCGCTCGCCCGCCGCGTCGACGGCAAGAAGCGCGCGACGAACGGTTCGAAGGGCTCTCCGACCTGCCACACGCGCGGGCGACCGGTGACGTTGATGTTGGTGAACAAACGCAACATGCCGCGCCCTCGGGTCGGACGACTGTAGCTGGAGTCGACGTGCATGCCTTGCGGAATGCTCCGGTCGCACGGCCGGTAGGTGACGCGATCGCGCTCGAGCGCACCGCTGTAGCTCGGGAGCAGGGTGGCGACCGCGCTTTCGGCCCACGCGGAAAAGCGCCGCATCATGGCTTCGATCTCGCGCCGTGCCTCGCCCTGGATCTTGGTGTGCTCGATCGTCCCACGATCGGGATCGAGGATCAGGGTCGGCCTGCCGATGCGGCTGTCGCGCTCCTTCTGTCCCGGCAGGATCACCTCGCGGTTCTGGATGAGCTCGCGCTCGGCGGCGCTCAGCTCGAACGACAGTCCACGCAAAAGCACGATCCGCCCGCCTTCGAGCGCGTCGAGCACCGCCGTCCGCGTTGCGGCGGCGCCGAGGTCGGCGC
>DATKLH010000138.1:0-3083 GCA_035542515.1 Casimicrobiaceae bacterium | reverse complement strand
TGCGTCATCTGGATATGCGCCGCGGCGGCGAGCACCTCGGAGCCCAGATGATTGATGCCTCCGACGCCGGCGGATCCGTAGTTGACCGCCTTCGGATGTGCGCGAGCGTATTCGACGAACTCCGCAAACGTCTTGGCCGGCACGTCGTTGCCGACGACCACGACCAGCGGCGACGCGCCGATGAACGCGATCGGGTCGAGGTTCCTGACCGGATCGTACGGCAGCGCTTTCTTGATGGCGGCGTTGGTCGTGAGCGACGAGGACACGAACAGCAAGGTGTATCCGTCGGGCGCCGACTTCACCACCAGATCGGTGCCGAGCGTGCTGCCGCCGCCACCCCTGTTATCGATGATCACGGGTTGCCCGAGCTTTTGCCGCATCGCCTCGGAGAGTGCGCGGGCGATGACGTCGTTGCTTCCACCCGGAGCGAAAGGGACGACCAGCCGGATGGGCTTCGTGGGGTATGCGTCCTCGGCGTGCGCCGTGCTCGCCCCTATCGTGACGGCCGCAAGCGCAAGTGCGCCGAACACGATCCTGAGGCAGCCGCTTCGCATACGAGGCTCCATTTGACCTTGCCGCATGGGATGACCTTGCATTCGATTCGAGATGGATGCGACGCTGGGGCGCGACCTGCTCGTCGCGGGATTGGCAGATTACGCAACCCGAGCACGTTAGTCCACTTGTCGGTGATGCTCTTGCACGCGCGCGCCGACGCGCCTTGTTCCTGCTCGTCGAGATACCGGGCTGCCGTACGACCTGCGCCGAGCCGGCGCGGCGAAACGCCATGTCGTCGAGCCGTCGCGCATGAACATGACGATGCGTTTTGAGCATCGGGGCGCTACGCCAACTGCGTCACAGGCGGCGACGACTCGAATGGCGCGGGCATACATTAGAATGAGTCGAAAGTGTGCGCGACCCTGCTCCTCAGACGCCACGTGGGCCGCGCGGTGTGACGCTCTGGGGGCTCGGCTGAGGCAAGCTCGGAACGAAGCCGCCTACAACTACAAATGCATTGATCGGTTATGGAGGAATGACCCTATGGCTACGCGAAGGTCCGCTATCGTCGCACTTGCGGCCGTCGTCTGCGCATTTTCGATGGCAGCCCGGGCCGAGGTGAACGAAGTCCGCATGTCGCGCGGGCTTTCGCTCGGATTCCTGCCCTCGATGATCATGGAGGACCGCAAGCTCATCGAGAAGCACGCTGCCGCGGCGGGCCTCGGCAAGGTGAATGTGGTTTGGCAGAAGTTCAGCGGCGGCGTGGCGATGAACGACGCGCTCCTCGCCGGTCAGGTGGATTTCGCCGGTGGCGGCCCGCCGCCTTTCGCGGTGCTCTGGGCCCGTACCCGCGGCTCGGCGGTCGAGGTCAAGGGCGTGGCTGCGATGAGCGCGGCGCCGATGTACCTGCTCACGCGCAATCCCGAGGTGAAGTCGGTGCGCGACTTCGGTCCCAGGGATCGCATCTCGGTGCCCGGCGCGAAGATATCCGATCAAGCCGTTGTCCTGCAGATGGCTGCCGAGCAGGCGTTCGGCGATCCCCACAAGCTCGACCCGCTCACCGTTGCGCTGTCGTTGCCCGACGGCTTTGCAGCGCTGCTCGCCAACGGCGAGATCGACTCGCAATTCTCGGGGCCGCCGTTCCAGTACCAGACCGAGGTGCTGAAGCAGAACGGGATTCACGCGGTACTCGATTCCACCGACGTGCTCGGGGGACCGGCGACGTTCCTGATGCTCTGGACGACGACGCGCTTTCACGACGCCAATCCGAAGGCGTACGCAGCGGTGTACGACGCATTGCGCGAGGCGATCGATTTGATCAACAGCGATCGCGAGGCCGTAGCGGAGATCTTCCTGCGCCTTACGGGCGAGAAGATGTCGCGAGCCGAAGCGATGCGCATCCTGGCGCAGCCCGACATGCGCTACACGCTGGCTCCCGAGGGCGTGATGCGCTACGTCGACTTCCTGCATCGCATCGGCGTGATCAAAACGCGACCGGATTCCTGGAAGGACCTCTTCTTCCCCGGACCGATCCAGCAATTGAAGGGTAGCTGAACAGCATGTCGACCGAGCATCCATTGCCGGCGAGCATCGACGAGGCGGCGCGACTCTTGAGGGACGGCAGCTCCAGCGTGGAGTCGCTGACCCACGCGTACCTGCGTCGCATCGAGGCGAGCCAGCCTGCAATCAATGCATTCATCACCGTGACGGCGGAGCGCGCGCTCGAAACGGCTCGTCGCCTCGACCAGGAGCTGCGCAACGGGCGCGATCGCGGTCCGTTGCACGGCATCCCGGTCACCTACAAGGACAACATCGACACGGCGGGTATTCCGACCACCGCAGGATCGGCGTTGTTTCGCAATCGCATCCCTGCTCGCGATGCTGCGATCGTCCGCCGTCTCGACGCGGCCGGAATGGTCATGCTCGGCAAGAGCAACATGAGTGAGTTCGCGTCGGGATCCTCGGGTGTGAATATCTTCTACGGCAACGTTCACAACCCGTGGGACCTCGCGCGTGCGCCGGGCGGGTCGTCGAGCGGCACCGCCGCGGCGGTTGCGGCGGACATGTGCCTGACCGGCGTGGGCACCGATGCCGGAGGGTCGATTCGACAACCCGCGAGTCGCTGCGGCATCTTCGGATTGCGCCCCACGTTCGGGCGCGTGAGCCTCGCAGGCGTCTGGCCGCGAACGCGAACGCTCGGCGCCGGCGGCCCGATGACGCGCTGCGTGAAAGACGCCGCACTGATGATGAACGCGCTCGCCGGATACGACGCGGAGTATCCGGCGTCACGCGATGCGCCCGCGGAAGACTTCACGGCGCAGCTCGGTCGCGGCGTCGACGGGCTGAGGCTTGCGGTCGTCGACGGCTACACCTTCAGCGACATCGATCCCGAGATCGAGACTGTTCTGCGCGCCGCGGTCGACTTGCTCGCGAACCTCGGTGCACAGGTCGAAACCGTCGTGGTGCCCGAGCTTACCGGAGCGTTGGAGTATTCGGCGCTGTTTGCGAACGTGCTTCTCTACGAGTTCAACCAGATCCTCGGCGAGCAGTATCGGGCGGCCGACAAGTCGCTGTTCGGCCCGGCCGTG
>DATKLH010000137.1:0-19290 GCA_035542515.1 Casimicrobiaceae bacterium | reverse complement strand
GGCCACGCCGCTTGCGCGCGCGAGTACGCATGCGGCCAGTCGTCCGCGGTCACGATCGCAGCGGTATGCGGCGCGTTCTTGAGCGGATTGTCCACACGATCGGCGCGCCCTTCCTCGATCGCGCGGACTTCCTCGCGAATGGCGATCATTGCGGCGATGAACCGATCGAGCTCGCGCTTCGATTCGCTCTCGGTCGGCTCGATCATCAGCGTGCCGGGGACCGGAAAGCTCATGGTCGGCGCGTGGAAGCCGTAGTCTATCAGACGCTTCGCGACATCCTCCGCCTCGATGCCGGCACTGGTCTTGAGCGGTCGCAGGTCGAGGATGCATTCGTGCGCGACCAGTCCGTGCGGCCCGGTGTACAGCACCGGGTAGTACGCAGCGAGTGAGCGCGCGAGATAGTTGGCGGCCAGGATGGCGCTCTCTGTCGCGGCACGCAATCCGCTCGCGCCCATCATCGTGACGTACATCCACGAGATCGGCAGAATCGACGCCGAGCCGTGCGGTGCACCCGACACTGCACCCAGCGCTGCATCGTGCGGCGCGTTGATCGATCGCGCGAGATGGCGATGGCGCGGAAGGAACGGTGCGAGATGCGCTTTGCACGCGACCGGGCCCACGCCCGGGCCGCCGCCGCCGTGCGGAATGCAGAAGGTCTTGTGCAGGTTCAGATGCGAAACGTCGGCGCCGAAATGGCCCGGCGCCGCAAGGCCCACCAGCGCGTTGAGATTCGCGCCGTCGACGTAGACCTGTCCTCCGTGCTCGTGCACGATCGCACAGATGCGCACGATGCCCGCTTCGAATACGCCGTGCGTGGAAGGATAGGTCACCATGATCGCGGCGAGCTCGCGTGCGTGCTCGCGCGCCTTGCGCTCCAGATCGATGAGGTCGACATTGCCGTCGCGATCGCACGCGACCACCACGACGCGCATGCCGGCCATTTGCGCCGACGCCGGGTTGGTTCCATGCGCGGAAGCTGGAATCAGGCAGACGTTGCGATGCGCCTCGCCACGACTCGCATGCCAGGCCCTGATCATCAGCAGCCCGGCGTATTCGCCTTGCGAGCCGGCATTGGGCTGCAGCGACACCGCGTCGTAACCGGTGCACGCGCAAAGCATCGCTTCGAGCTCCGCGATCACCTGCAGGTAGCCGCGCGCCTGGTCGGCCGGGGCGAACGGATGCATGTGCGCGAACGCGGGCCAGCTGATCGGAAACATCTCGCTCGCCGCATTGAGCTTCATCGTGCACGATCCGAGCGGAATCATCGCGCGGTCGAGCGCGATGTCCTTGTCGGCGAGACTGCGCAGGTAACGCAGCATCGCGGTCTCGGAGCGATGGCGATGGAACACCGGATGCGCGAGAAACGTGGAGGTTCGTGCGAGCTCGCGCGGCAGCGGCGCAACCGATGCATCGAGGGTGTCGATGTTCAGCTCGCCGGTGATCGGGGCGAAGATCGACCACAGCTCGACGACGTCGGCGCGCGTGGTCGTTTCGTCGAGCGAAACGCCGAGCGTGTTGGCATCGACACGGCGCAGGTTCACGCCGCGCGCGACGGCACGCCGCGCAATGGCTTCCGTGTCGCCAGCAGCGACCACCACCAGCGTATCGAATGTGGTCGTGGTGGGCACCGAAAAGCCGAGATGCCGCAAACCCGCGGCGAGAATGGCCGTCAGCCGGCGGACGCGCTCGGCGATGGTGCGCAAGCCCTGAGGGCCGTGGTAGACCGCGTACATGCTCGCGATGACGGCGAGCAGGACCTGCGCGGTGCAGATGTTCGAGGTGGCCTTCTCGCGACGGATGTGTTGCTCGCGCGTTTGCAAGGTGAGCCGATACGCGTGCGCGCCGGTCGCGTCGACACTGACGCCGACAAGCCGCCCGGGCAGCGATCGCTTGAAGTCGTCGCGCGTGGCGAGATAGCCTGCATGCGGTCCGCCGTAGCCCATCGGAACGCCGAAGCGCTGCGAGCTTCCGACCACTGCGTCGGCGCCCCACTCGCCGGGTGGCCGGATCAGCGTGAGTGCGAGAAGGTCGGCGGCGACCGCGACCAGTCCACCTGCTGCATGCACCGCGTCGACAAGCGCACGATAGTCGCGAATGTCTCCGTTGGCGCCCGGATACTGCAGCAACACACCGAACGCGTCGGCGCGTGCGGCATCGGCCGAAGCCCCGACGACCACTTCGATGCCGAGCGGTTGTGCGCGCGTGCGCACGACATCGATGGTCTGCGCGAACACGTCATCGGCGATGAAAAAGCGCTCGCTCTTCGACTTGCCCACCCGTTGCAACAACGTCATCGCCTCGGCCGCCGCGGTCGCTTCGTCGAGCATCGAGGCATTGGCGATCGCCATGCCGGTGAGGTCGCATACCATCGTCTGGAAGTTGATGAGCGCTTCCAGTCGGCCTTGCGAGATCTCGGGCTGGTAGGGCGTGTACGCCGTATACCACGCCGGATTCTCGAGCACGTTGCGCTGGATGACCGAGGGAGTCACGGTTCCGTAGTAGCCCTGGCCGATATACGACTTCAGCACCTGGTTGCCGGCGGCGCGTTGACGCAATCGCTGCAACGCTTCGGCTTCCGATACCGGTTCTGGCAGCGGCAGCGGTTGTTTTTCGCGGATCGCCGGCGGCACGATCGCGTCGATCAATTCGGCGCGCGACGCGTAGCCCAGCACGCGCAGCATCTCCGACTGATCGTCGAGCGTGCCGATGTGCCGCGCTATGAAATCGCGGTGGGGTTCGAGCGACGCCAGCGGCGTGCGCACGGGCTCGTTCATGTCCATTGCCACCGGCGGCCGGTCAGGCTTCCTCGAGACTCTTGGCGTAGTCGGCAGGCGACATCAGGTTCGCGATCGCGCCGGCATCGTCGACTCGCAGCTTGAACAGCCACGCCCCGTAGGGATCCTGGTTGACGAGCTCGGGCCGTCCCGCAAGCTCGTCGTTGCGCTCGGTCACCTCGCCGGCGAGCGGCGCGAACACATCGCTCGCCGCCTTCACCGACTCGACCACCGCGCAGGCTTCCTTGCGCTCGACGTGTCGTCCGGCTTCGGGCAACTCGACATACACAAGATCGCCCAGCGCTTCTTGAGCGTGATCGGTGATGCCTACGGCAACGATGCCATCGGCTTCACGCCGCACCCATTCGTGATCGGGCGTGTACAACAGGTCGGCCGGTACGTTCATCGGGGAGACTCTCCGCGGGGAAGACGCTAGGACAAGAGCGCGCGCCCATTGCGCGCGAAGGGTGGCTTCACGACGCGCGCAGCAAGGCGCTTGTCGCGAACGAGCACCTGGACGGTATCGCCGATCGCAACCTGCGCAGGAAGTCGCGCGAGCGCGATCGACTTGCCGAGTGTGGGGGAAAACGTGCCGCTGGTGATCTCGCCTTCGCCATGCGCGGTTTTAACGCGCTGATGCGCGCGCAGTACGCCACCGGACTCGAGCAGCAGCAGGCCGACGAACTGGCGCGCGGGTGCGGCGCTTTCGATGGCGCTGCGACCGACGAAGTCGCGCCCCGGAGACAGATCGACGGTCCACGCGAGGCCGGCTTCCAGCGGCGAGATGCCTTCGTCCATGTCCTGGCCGTAGAGATTCATGCCCGCTTCGAGGCGCAGCGTGTCGCGCGCACCGAGCCCGCAGGGGCGAACGCCTGCGCTGGCAAGCGTCTGCCATACCATCGCCGCTTCGTGGGCCGGCAACATGATCTCGAAGCCATCCTCACCGGTGTAACCGGTGCGTGCGACGAACCATTCGGAAGCCGCCACGGTGACGAACCTCCCGGCGAACGGCTTGAGGTCTTCGGTCGCAGCCTTGACGTCGGGATAAGCGTTCCACACCTTCGCACGCGCCTGGGGTCCCTGCACCGCGATCATCGCGAGGTCGGCACGCGGACGAATATCGAGCGAGGGTGCACTTTGCGCGGCCAGCTCACGCAGCCATGCCACATCCTTGTCGGTGGTCGCCGCGTTGACGACGATGCGGTAGAAGTCGTCGCGGACGAGGTAGACGATCAGATCGTCGAGCACCCCGCCGTCGGACTTGAGCATGCACGAATACAGCGCCTTGCCCGACTGCTTGAGCTTGTCGACATTGTTGGCGAGCGCGTAGCGAAGGAACTCGCGTGCCTGGGCACCCTGCACGTCGACCACCCGCATGTGCGAGACGTCGAACATCCCGGCGTCGCGGCGAACGGCATGATGCTCGTCGATCTGCGAACCGTAGTTGACCGGCATGTCCCACCCGCCGAAGTCGACCATGCGCGCGCCCAGAGCGCGGTGCGCGGAATTGAGGACGGTGGTCTTGGGCACGGTGTTGGGACAGAGCGATACGGCGGCAAAACGGCTCGACTTCCGTTTCGCCCGTCTGTCCTTTTACCTGAGAGATTGCGGCGCGCGATCGGACGCGCCGGTGCCCCTTCGGTGGGCCGTCGCGCTGCCGGATAGGCATCGCAGGCCGCTCTCCAGAGATGCGACTACGTGCGTGCAGTCCTTTTGCCTGAGCGATTTCGGGTGATACGCCTTCGGCGGCGGCCGGGGAATTTCAGCCGCACTCTCCTGCACGAACGCTGCTAGGGTATCAAAAACGCTGCGCTAGCGAAAGGCAACAAACCAATCGAGCGACAACCACGCTGTCGGGATGTCACGACTCGACTATCGCCCATCGCCCATCGCCTATCGCCTATCGCCTATCGCCTATCGACCATCAACCATCAACCGTCCACCATCGATCACTTCTTCAAACTGAGAATGTAATTGATGATCGTCTTCATGTCGGCGTCGGTCACCGTCGGGTTCGGCGGCATCGGGACTTGCCCCCACACGCCCGATCCGCCTTCCTTCACTTTCTTGGCGAGCATCGCGGGCGCCTGCGCGTTGCCCTTGTACTTCGCCGCGACGTCCTGATAGGCGGGACCGACGATCTTCCTGTCGTTCGCGTGACACGCCACGCACCCGTATTTCTTGATTAGATCCTCGCCCGACTGCGCGGCGACATTGAACGACACGAACGCGGTCGCCATTCCCAGCGCGACGAAACCGAGCCTCATGCGTGCTCCTTGTGTGATGACCAAAAATCGACCGAACGTTCGATTCTAGGCCATCGCCCAGCTTGTAAACCGCAACGCCTTGACCTTCGCCGTCCGGTAACCGGTCGCGCTAGACCGGCGCGTCGAGCGCTGCGGTGAGCTCATCCAGCGCGTGGATCGGCGCGAGACACTGCGTGCCGCGACACACCCACGCCGCAACGCCGTGAGTGGGCTGCGCGCCTTTGCGTAACGCTGCGGGCAGTTCCTCGACACCCGCGACGCAGATAACGCGCACCGTCGGACGATACGTGCGTTCGAGCGACTCCTGCCAGCGTCGCGCCTGGGCACGATCGCCGTCGAGGATGACGCTGGTGGGCGGCGCCTGGAGATCCTCGAGCGCGGAGAGCAGCGACGACATTCCACCCGGCTCGCTTGCGAGCGCATTGGCGAACAGCCGCACGGTTCGCTCGGCCGCGTCGAGATAGCGCGGCTCGTTCGCCATATGCCCAAGCACGATGAGCGCCTGCGCCGCGACGCCGTTGCCCGAAGGCGTGGCCTGGTCGTGCCCTGGCTTGCTGCGGTGGAAAAGCTTCTCGTGATCGTGACTGGTGAACCAGAAGCCGCCGGCCTTCCAATCCTCGAATCGCGCGAGCAGCGTATCGGCGAGCTCGATGGCGAAGCGCCAGTCGGCTACGCGGAAGCGCGTTTGCATCACCTCGATCAACGCTGCGAGCAGGAACGCGTGATCGTCGAGATAGGCGCGCAGTTGCGCATCGCCGATCCCACGAACAGCGTACAGATGCCGATCGCGCCACGCGGTGTCGCGCAAGACATCCAGCGCCGTGAGCGCCATGTCCGCGATGTCGGAGGAGCGCAGGGCGCGCGCCGCGTGAGCGAGCCCGCCTGCAGCCAATGCGTTCCACGACGTCAATCGCTTGTCGTCGCGACCGGGTCGCACGCGCCGCTCGCGTCGCTCGAACAGGCGTTGTCGCGCATGCGCAGCGCGGCGCTCCGCTTCGCCCTTGGTGATGCGCAGCTGCTGGGCGACGTGCTCGATCGGCAGGGCGATGCGCAGATGCCACGCATGCCCTTCGAAGTTCGGCGGCGCATCGAGGCCGTACAGCGGAGCGATCACCGCCCATTCCTCGGCCGGCAACAGCGCTTCGACTTCGGCGCGCTGCCAAACGTAGAAGCGTCCCTCTTCCCCCTCGCTGTCGGCATCGAGGCTCGAAAAGAGTCCTCCGTCGGGCGCGCGCATCTCGCGTGCCATCCAGCCCGCGATGCCGCGCGCGACATCGCCGAACGCGCTCTCGCCGGTCACGCGCCCGACGTCGGCATACAGCGCAACCAGGGCTGCGTTGTCGTAGAGCATTTTCTCGAAGTGCGGGATGGTCCATTCGGCGTCGACGCTATAGCGGCAAAAACCGCCGCCGAGCTGATCGTGGATGCCGCCATCGGCCATCCGGGCGAGCGTGGTTCGCACGATTTGCAGCGCTTGTGCATCGTGTGCGGTTGCGTAAGCGCGCAGGCAGAAATCGAGCTCGGCTGCGCGGGGAAACTTCGGAGCACCGCCGAATCCACCATTCACCGGATCGAAGGTGCGCTTGAGCGCCGACATCGCGACGCCCGGCGCGCGAGCCGGCAGCGCCCCGACGGCCCCGCTCGGCTCGAGCGAATTCATCGCCGCGACCAGCCGCTCGCTTTGCTCGACGATCGCCGATCCCTGCTCGTGGTACGCCGCTGCGATGCGCGGGAGCAGCTCGCGAAAGCCCGGCAGGCCGTACCGGGCTTCCCGCGGAAAGTAAGTGCCCGCATAAAACGGCTCGCCGCGCGGCGTCAGGAACATCGTGAGCGGCCAGCCGCCCGACCGGCGGGTCAGCAGCGCGTGCGCCGTCTGATAAATGTGGTCCAGATCAGGGCGCTCCTCGCGGTCGACCTTGATGTTGACGAACTCGGCGTTCATCACACGCGCGACTTCCGGGTCCTCGAAGGACTCGTGCGCCATCACGTGACACCAGTGACACGCCGAATACCCGATCGACAACAGGATCGGCCGATCCTCGCGACGTGCGAGAGCGAGCGCTTCCTCGTCCCAAGGCTGCCAGTCGACCGGGTTGGTCGCGTGCTGGCGCAGGTAGGGACTGGTGGCACCGGCGAGCCGGTTCGACATGCGCTGACCTCCGGGCTGTCGCGGAAGCGAAACAACCAACAACCCGGCCGCATCGGACCGACGCGGCGCAAGTTTGATGTTGCGGGGGAGTGTTACCGATGACGCTACGCCACCGGCGGGCGTAACGCTAGTGCGATTCCTCGAACGCGACGCGCTCGAAGTCGGCTCCGCGCTGCACGAGGTGGGTCAGGCGGAGCATTCGTTCGGGGCCGGTGTCGACCGTGCGCAGCACCCGGCTGGCGTTGAATACACGTGGACCTACGATGAGCGTCGCGGGTTCCGCCTCGCTCTCGCCGACCTGCAGCACCGGCATCGGCGGCTCTTCGGAGAAGGCCGTGCTGATCGGTCTGACCGCAATCGACTTCGGCATGCCGGGATACAGCCGCAGCGTCAGCATGAGCTTGGCGCCCGGGCCTTGCGCGACGCGCGCCACGTAGGCGAGTCGCATGCGGTCCTCGTCGCGAATGACAACGAGCTGCTCGAGATACCACCGATAGTGCCCGTCATCGGCGCGCGTGAGCGTGGCGGTGCGCCAGTCGCACTCGCCCTGCCAGCGCTCGAACGGCCAGTCGCGCTCCGCCTCCTCCTTGAAGCGATCGTAGTCGGTGAGCGCACCCAACGTCTGGATATGCTGCGTGCCCTGGAAAGTCAGGCGGCCGAGTGGATCCTGACGGTCGAAGGTGCGACCGCCGACGCGGAAATACGCGGCCGGCAATCCGCCGGCGGCAAGCTCCAGCCACTGCGGCTCGCGGTGCGCATGAATACGCGGGACGGTGCTCCAATGCGAGTCGAGATGGTTCAACAGCGCGACGGCCGCATCGATCGAGAGATCGGTGCCAAGCTGCAACTCGGCCGGCGTCGTGCCGGTCGACAGTCGCTTCAGTCGTCCGCGCACGCTGGTCACGAGCTTCGACGGATAGCCGAAGCGCGTCGATGCCGGTGGCTCACGCGGCGCGACGGGCGCCATCATGAGCCCGCCCGGACTGTCGAGATCGACGAGCATCACCGGTCCCTCGGTCTCGCGCTGCCGACTGTAGGGGAACACCTTGCGCGACCACTGGCCCAGCCAGCGATCGGTGAGCTCGATCTGTCGCACGCTCAGGCTGTAGAGATCGGCCAGCGCGAGCAGCAATGCATGGGTGTAGGTCGAATAGCAGGAGATGCCGATCGCGTTGGGCATCAACTCGTCGGACACCGCCGTGACTGCGCAGTCGAGCAACTCGGCAAGTCGGTAGTACGCGTGCAGCTCCTGCCAGAGCGACGGCGGCGGCACGCGTCGCGCGAGACCGTAGACGAGCACCAGTTGCTTGCCGACATAGAGCCCGCGCTGCAGCAGCTTCGACTTCACGCCCTGGAGCTCGGGGTCGCCCTCGAGCAGCGGCTTGAGGCACGCCGAGTACTGCTCCCATAGGCCCTGCCATAACGCGATCGCCTGGTCGGCCGCCGCACGCTCGCGCTCGACCGCCGGCTGCGGCTTGCCAGCGTAGCGACGAGCGAGCTCGGTATGCAGGTGGGCAACCTGGGTACGCGCGAGCTCCGCGATCGTTGCACGCTCGCGCGCGGGCAGCGTGGCGCTGGCCATGGCCTGCAATTGACCCTGGAGTGCCTCGTAGGCCTGGCTCACGCCCTGCAGGGGAAGGGCCTTCATCCAGCGTCCGGCGCTGTCGACGTCGGCAAACGCCAGCCGCGGCGGCTCCGCGGCGGGAGGCGGCGATGCGGATGGTGCTATGTCCATCGATTTGGCACTGAGTGGCATGCGCTGCCGTGGTCCGGAAAGCGGGTTGCAACGATCGCCGGGCGGGAATGGCCAGATAACCCGCGAACAATCAACTTATAGCACATTGTCATAGAAAAGTTGCCGCAGCGCGCCCGGCGACCGACGTGCGGACCGGCGGTCCCCCGAAATGTGGCGCACAAACGCGAATTTTCCGCATCGCCGCACGCGAATTCTCCACCGCGAAGAACCCGGGCGACCGCTAAGGTGTGAGCCATGACCCACCACGCGAAACAACCCATCCCCTCGGCGCAGGACGTTCGGCAAGTTGCCTCCACCCGTGAAGCCGAGCCAACGCGAGCCCCGGAGCGACAAGGCTACAGCGGTTTTTCCATCAGCCCGCCTTCACGGTCCTTTTTTGGAGACGACCAGCACGATTTCGAGGAGCGCTTCATGAACTACCCGCATGCACCCGCAGGCGACGCGCCGTTTGCGCCGGCTGCATTTGCCGCGCGCACGCACCCTTTCCGGGCGGTCGCTTTGGTCACGGCCGTCTACCTGGCGGTCGTGGCCTGCGCGCCCTGGCTGATCCTCGAGGGTCCTCCAGTGACACCCACGCCGCAGATCGTCATCACGACATCTGCCGACGCGCCGGCCGCCGCTGCGCATGTCGAGCGCTGAGGACGAGGCGATGCCCCATGTAGTCGAATCCATACCGGGCGATGCGGCGCCCGCGGCAGCCCGGGATGATCTATACGAGCACGCGTTCGATGCCGCCCGTGTTCGCCCTCGCCACGTAGTCGGCGAGCCAGTTCGG
Source organism: Casimicrobiaceae bacterium (assembly GCA_035542515.1). Lineage (GTDB taxonomy): Bacteria > Pseudomonadota > Gammaproteobacteria > Burkholderiales > Casimicrobiaceae > VBCG01. The sequence continues at coordinate 9,569 of DATKLH010000137.1, read as the reverse complement.
GCCCAGCGTGCGACGCGCGATCTCAACCACGATGTAGTCCGCCTGCGCGCCGGCATCTTCTTCGAACCGCGCGAGTCCCTGGAGACATGACGGGCAGGAGGTCAGCACCTTCACCGGGCCGGCGAAGCCGTCCGCGCGCAGCGCATCGGCGCCGGCGCGCATCTGCTCTTCCTTGCGAAAACGTACCTGCGTGGAGACATCGGGCCGCGTCATCGCGAGCGTTCCCGATTCGCCGCAGCAGCGATCGTTGAGCGGCACGTTCTCGCCCATCAGCTGGTTCACCACGCGCAGCGGCTTGTAGTGCTTCATCGGCGTGTGGCAAGGGTCGTGATACATGTAGCGCACGCCGCTTGCGCCATCGAGCTTGACGCCCTTCTCCATCAGGTACTCGTGGATGTCCAGCAGCCGGCATCCGGGGAAGATCTTGTCGAACTCGTACTTCTGCAGCTGATCCATGCACGTCCCGCACGACACGATCACGGTGCGGATGTCGAGGTAGTTGAGCGTATTGGCGACACGATGGAACAGCACGCGATTGTCGGTGATGATCTTCTCGCCCTTGTCGTGGTATCCGGCCGCGGTCTGCGGATAGCCGCAACACAAGTATCCGGGCGGCAACACGCATTGCGCGCCGACCTCGTAGAGCATCGCCTGAGTGGCGAGCCCCACCTGCGAGAACAAGCGCTCGGATCCGCACCCGGGGAAGTAGAACACCGCGTCGGATTCCTCGGTGACCTTCGCCGGGTTGCGGATGATCGGCACGATGGTCGGGTCCTCCACGTCGAGCAGCGCACGCGCGGTGCGCTTCGGCACGCCCGCGGGCATCGGCTTGTTGACGAAGTGGATGGCCTGAACGCGCACCGGGCGCGGTCCGGTGGTATTGGGCGGACGCGAGGTGACCTTGCGTGCGACGCCGAGGTCCTTGACCAGACGGTAGGCGAGACGCTGCGCGCGATAGCCGATGTCGATCATGCCGGTCTTCAACAGCTTGATGCGTGTCGCGTCGGTGGCGTTGAGGAACAGCATCGCCGCCTTGGTGCCGGGATTGAAACGACGGCGGTGCTCGCGCCGCAGCAGGTTGCGCATCGCGATCGATACGTCGCCGAAGTCGATGTTCACCGGGCAGGCCGGCAGGCACTTGTGGCACACCGTGCAGTGATCCGCGACGTCGGAGAACTCGTCGAAGTGCCGCAGCGACACGCCGCGGCGCGTCTGCTCCTCGTAGAGGAACGCCTCGATGAGCAGCGAGGTCGCGAGGATCTTGTTGCGCGGACTGTAGAGCAGGTTGGCGCGCGGGGAATGCGTCGCGCACGGCGCCTTGCATTTTCCGCAGCGCAGGCAGTCCTTGATCGAATCGGAAATGACGCCGATCGCGCTTTTTTCGAGGATCAGGCTCTCGTGCCCGATCAGCGAGAACGACGGCGTATAAGCCGACGACAGGTCCGCCGGCAGCGCTGCATCGCGCAGCAGCTTGCCGCGATTGAAGCGCCCGTGCGGGTCGACGCGCTGCTTGTACTGTGCGAACGGCGCGAGCTCCTCGTCGTGCAGGAAAGCGAGCTTGGTGATGCCGATGCCGTGCTCGCCGGAGATGACGCCGTCGAGCGAGCGCGCCAGAGCCATGATGCGCACCACCGCCGCATTGGCCTGCTGCAGCATGCCGTAGTCGTCCGAATTCACCGGAATGTTGGTATGCACGTTGCCATCGCCGGCGTGCATGTGCAGGGCGACGAACACGCGACTGCGCAGCACGCGTGCATGCACCTCCTCGATGCGACGCACGATCGGCGCGAACGCGCGGCCCTCGAAGACTTCCTGCAGCGGCGCGCACAGCTCCGTCTTCCACGAGACGACGCTCGAGTGGTCCTGCAACGACGGAAAGGTCTGGTCGAGGCGATCGAGCAGGTCCTGCCAGCGCGAGCGCGCCCCTTCGACGATCGAGCGAGCTTCTTCGAGCCTGGCGTCGAGCATTTCCTGCTCGGGACGCGCGTCGCTTTCGAGATCGGCGGGCCACAGCTGCTCGACGTTGGCTGGCGCGAACAGCTCGGCGAGCTCGCTGGTGAGGCGTAGCTTGTTCGATATCGAAAGCTCGATGTTGATGCGCTCGATCCCGTCGGTGTAGTCGCCGAGCCGACGCAGGGGAATGACCACGTCCTCGTTGATCTTGAACGCGTTGGTGTGCTTGGATATCGCGGCGGTGCGCGCGCGATCGGCCCAGAACTTCTTGCGTGCGTCCGCGGAGACCGCAACGAAGCCCTCGCCGCCGCGCCGGTTCGCCATGCGCACCACTTCCGACGCGGCCTTCGCGACGGCGTCGTCGTCCTCACCGACGATGTCGCCGATCAGCACCATCTTGGGACGGCCGTGCCGCTTCGCCTTGGTCGCGTACCCGACCGCCTTGACGTAGCGCTCGTCGAGATGCTCGAGACCCGCGAGGATCGCGCCATGCGGTCTGGTGTCGAGATATTCCTTGATCTCGACGATCGATGGCGTGGAGTCGCGCACCTGGCCGAAGAATTCGAGGCAGACCGTGCGGATCGACGGCGGCATGCGATGCAAGATGAAGCGCGCGCTGACGATGATGCCGTCGCAGCCTTCCTTCTGCACCCCGGGCAACCCGGCGAGGAACTTGTCGGTGACGTCCTTGCCGAGCCCTTCGCGCCGGAATGTCGATCCGGGAATCGCGAGCGTTTCGCGACGCGTGACGGTGCTTCCGTCGGCGTCCATCCATGCCAGCTCGAAGCGTGCTTCCCTGGCGTCGTGGATCTTGCCGAGGTTGTGGTCGAGGCGCCGCACCTCGAGCCATTGCGCATCCGGCGTGACCATGCGCCACGACGCGAGGTTGTCGAGCGCGGTTCCCCATAGCACGGCCTTCTTGCCGCCGGCGTTCATCGCAACATTGCCGCCGATGCACGATGCGTCCGCCGACGTCGGATCGCATGCGAACACCAGACCCACGCGCTCGGCGACATCCATCGCTCGCTTGGTCACCACGCCGGCGCCGCAGTCGATGGTCGACGTCGGGTTTTCATGTCCCGGCAGCACGATGCTTTCGACTTCGGAGAGCCGCTCGAGCTTCTCGGTGTTGATCACCGCCGAGCGTGCATCGAGCGGAATCGCGCCACCGGTGTATCCCGTTCCGCCGCCGCGCGGAATGATCGTGAGTCCCAGCTCGATGCAGCCCTCCACCAATCCGCGCACTTCCTCTTCGGTGTCGGGGTGCAGGACCACGAACGGATATTCGACGCGCCAGTCGGTCGCGTCGGTGACGTGCGACACGCGCGCCAGACCATCGAAGGTGATGTTGTCCTTGTGGGTGAATTTGCGCAGCGTGCGCATCACGCGCTTGCGCAACGCAGCGGCTTCCGGGAACCCTGCAGCGAAGCGATCGACAGCCTTGCGCGCCGCTTCGACGAGGCGCTCGACCATCCGGTTGCTCTCGATGTCGAGTTCGGCATTCGCGGCGCGGCGCTTGTCGACTTCGTTCAGGCGGTGATGCAGCGCGTCGACGAGCATCCGCTGGCGCTTCGGATTGTCGAGCAGATCGTCCTGGAGGTAGGGATTGCGTTCGACGACCCAGATGTCGCCGAGGACCTCGAAGAGCATCCGCGCCGAACGACCGGTGCGGCGCTCGCCGCGCAGATCGTCCAGCAGGTCCCACATCTCGCGCCCGAGCAGGCGGATGACGATCTCGCGATCCGAGAACGAGGTGTAGTTGTACGGGATCTCGCGCAGTCGCGGCGTATGCGCGCCGGCCTGCACGTCGGCGAGAAAGGTGTCCGATACGACGTTCATCGAACGACGTATTGTACTGCAGCGCAGCGCGCCCGCCCTGTTGGACACTGCGCTCGAGCACGTATGCATGCCGCTCGGCGAGGCGCCGCACTCGCGCGACGCGACGATCGAGCACGCGCATCACGACTACTCTTAAGACCGAGTATCCGGGCGGACGCGGGTGCTCTTCGCATCCTGATTGCACATCCCTGTCGCGCACGCGCGCGGCGTCATGCGGTCGGCACGCCGCAGGTGTCCGTACGCTCCAGGCGCCGATACCCGATGGCCTCGGCAACGTGGGCATCGCGGATGTTGTGGTCGCCGGTAAGGTCGGCGATGGTGCGGGCGACCTTCACGATGCGGTGATAGGCACGCGCCGAGAAGTTGAGACGGCCCATCGCGTGCGCGAGCAGCGTTTGCGCCGACGCCGACAACGGGCACGCGCGCGCAATTCCGGCGACATCGAGACGCGCGTTCCAGCCTGCCTGTCTTGCTCGTTGCCGTTCCCGCGCGGCTACCACACGCTCGCGCACCACGGCCGAGCTTTCGCCATGAGAGGCTGCGCTCGCCTGCACCAGGTCCGCGGGCGCCAGCGCCGGCACGTGCAGCGACATGTCGATGCGATCGAGCAGAGCGCCGGACACGCGCGAGCGATAGCGCAGCACCCGATCGATCGTGCAGCGGCAGCGGCCGCTCGCGTGACCCAGCCAGCCACAAGGACACGGATTCATCGCCGCGACGAGCTGGAACTGCGCCGGGAACATGCTGTGACGCGCGGCGCGCGCGATGTGGATCACGCCCGACTCGAGCGGCTCGCGCAGCACTTCGAGCACACGCCGATCCCATTCGGGGAGCTCGTCGAGGAACAGCACGCCGTGATGCGCGAGCGAGATCTCTCCGGGTCTCGGATTGCTTCCGCCGCCGACCAGGGCCACCGCGCTCGCTGTGTGATGCGGCGCCCGGAATGGCCGCTCGCGCCATCGATCGGGGACGAAGCGTGCGGCGAGCGACGCGATGGCAGCGCTTTCGAGCGCTTCGTCTTCGTCGAGCGGCGGCAGAAGACCGGGCAATCGTTGCGCGAGCATCGACTTGCCCGCGCCCGGCGGCCCGACGAACAGGACCGAGTGCGCGCCGGCCGCGGCGATCTCGAGCACGCGCTTCGCCTGCGTTTGTCCGCGCACGTCGGCGAGATCGAACACCGTCGCGACTTCGCTGGAAAAGCGCGGCTGCAGGCTTGGCAGGGTTTCACGCCCGGTGAGATGCGCGCACACGGCGAGCAGCGTGCCCGCCGGATGCACTGTCGCTTCGCGTACGAGCGAGGCTTCTTCCGCGGAAGCCGCGGGCAGGATGAACGCGCGCCGATCGCGTCGTGCGGAAAGCACCATCGCGAGCGCACCGCGGATGGCGCGCAGTTCGCCGGTCAGCGCGAGCTCGCCTGCGAATTCGTATTCGTCCAGTCGATCGGTTGCCAGTTGCCCGGTCGCCGCGAGGATGCCGATTGCGATAGGCAGGTCGAAGCGGCCCGACTCTTTCGGAAGGTCCGCCGGCGCAAGGTTCACCGTAACCTTGCGTGCCGGGAACTCGAACTGCGCGTTCTGCAGTGCGGCGCGCACACGATCGCGTGCTTCGCGAACCTCGGCCTCGGGCAAGCCGACGATCTGCACGCCGGGCAGTCCGCCAGCGAGATGCACCTCGACGCTGACCGGCGGCGCAGCGACACCGGCGAGTGCGCGACTTCGTACAACGGCGACGGACATTGCGCCATTGTCGAAAGGCCCGCCCAAGCCCGCCATCGTTCGTTCGGCTGAGGCACGCCAGACGCTGCGGCCGGGCGCGGATGTTCGTCAATCCAGCGCAGCCGACGACAACGCACCAGGATGTTGCGAGCCACTTCGATGACGTTCGCCGATGCTGCAGCACGCAGCTGCGCGCGCGCCGTCGTGGGCGCGAATGTTCCGCAGATTGGAACGTCGAGCGCGGTGCTTCGCCCTGCCGCGCTAGAGATCCGGCGTAGTGCTCTCTGGCGCGACGGGACTCTGCGGTGCAGGACCGCTCCCAGTGGCGGAAGTCGCGACGCCTGCGGTCTCACCCAGACGCGCTTCGAGCTGAGCGACGCGTGCTTCCAGCGCTTCGAGCAGCTCGCGCGTTCGCAGCAGCACATGCGCCTGCGTATCGAATTCCTGGCGCGGCACCACGTCGAGACGCGCCAGCCCGGCTTGCAGCAGGGCCTTCACGTTGCGCTCGAGATCCTTCGCCGGCGAGGACTCGATGACCTTTCCGATACGGGCCGCGAGGTCGTCCAGGGAAGTCGTGTTGAGCATACGTATCGCTCCTCGGAATGAGCGGGGTGATCGCGGTCAGTCTAGCAAACGGTTGCGCCACCACCTTTGGCGCTTCCGGCGTTCACCGCTCCAAACGCGTGCAGGCGCTTCGCGTTCGGGCACCAATATGGTGCCAGCCCGTGGCCGGCGTGCCCGGTCGACGCATAACGTCACAGTCAAGTATCTGATGTCAAACTGTTTTTCCTCGTGGCACAGCCGTTGCTGACCTGTGGCTCGATTCTCCTCGCCCTTCCACAACAAGCACAGGACCTGCGATGAAAGCCACCGAAGTGCTCCGCCTCACAACCCTGGCCGCCGTAGTCTGCACGGCCGGCAGCGCGCTTGCGCAGACTGCAGCCCCCGCGCCCGCGGCGCCCCCTCCGCCCGAGCATACGTTGACCGCGAACGTCGGGCTGTTCAGCGACTACATCTTCCGTGGCATCTCGCAGACCACGGGCAAGCCCGCCGTGCAGGGCGGCTTCGATTACTCGCATACCAGCGGTCTCTATCTCGGGACCTGGGCATCCAACATCAGCTGGCCCTCCGATTTCGGCCTGTATCGGAAGGGCGGCAGCATGGAATGGGACTTCTACGGCGGGTTCAAGAACAACTTCCCGGGCAGCGACGATTGGGGTTATGACCTCGGCACGCTTTATTACTACTACCCCGGCAATCGCTTCGACGGTGTCGTCGACATCGACACCTGGGAGATCTACGCCGCGCTGAACTGGAAGTTCCTCAGCGCGAAGTGGTCGTACACGGTCAGCTCCGACTACTTCGGCATCCGCCCGAACGGACAGAAGACCGACGGTACCTGGTACCTCGACTTGTCGGGGACCTATCCGCTCGGCGAGAGCGGCTTCGCGTTGATCGGCCACTACGGCCACCTCGACGTCCGTCACGACGGCAGCGGCGACCTCGAGGCCTCGTACGACGACTGGAAAGCCGGCGCGTCGTACACGATTCCCGATGGTTGGGCCAAGGGCATCGAGATCGGCGCCTATTACACCGGCAACAACGCGAAGACGGCGTTCTACACGGACCTGACCGGTTACAACACCGCCAAGGACACCGGCGTCGTCTACGTGAAGAAGACGTTCTGATCGTGCTTCATTGGCATTCGAGGACACCATGAAACTGGTCACCGCCATCATCAAGCCGTTCAAGCTCGACGAGGTGCGCGAAGCACTGTCGGCGATCGGCGTGCAAGGCATCACCGTCACGGAGGTCAAGGGCTTCGGGCGCCAGAAGGGGCACACCGAGCTTTATCGCGGCGCGGAGTACGTCGTCGACTTCCTTCCCAAGGTCAAGGTCGAGGCGGCCATCCGCGACGACCTGCTCGAACGCACCATCGAGGCGGTCGAGAAGGCCGCGAATACCGGGAAGATCGGCGACGGCAAGATCTTCGTTTTCGACCTGCTGCAGGTCGTGCGCATCCGCACCGGCGAAACCGGCGCAGACGCGCTGTAAGGGAGCCAACATGAAAAAGTTTCTTCTGATCCTCGCGCTCCTCGGAGCGTTCGGATTCGTCGCGTCGACCTTCGCGCAGGACAAGGCCGCGGCACCTGCTGCGGCACCTGCACCCGAAGCGAAGGCCCCCGATGCCAAGGCCGCTGAACCAGCCAAGGCCGAGCCCGCGAAGGCGGAAGCAGCGCCTGCTGCGGCCGCTCCGGCCCCTGCCGCCACCGCGGCGCCCGCGCCGACGCCGAACAAGGGCGACGTTGCGTGGATGCTCACATCGACCGCGCTCGTGCTGATGATGAGCGTGCCTGCGCTGGCGTTGTTCTACGGCGGCATGGTTCGCAGCAAGAACATGCTGTCGATGCTGATGCAGGTGTTCGTCGTGTTCTCGATGATCACGGTGCTGTGGTGCATCTACGGCTACAGCCTCGCCTTCACCGAGGGCAACGCGTTCTTCGGCGGATTCGATCGCCTTTTCCTCAAGGGCACGTTCGACTCGGTCAAGGGCGAGTTCGCCATGGCTGCGACGTTCTCCAAGAACACTCCGCTGCCCGAGCTCGTGTACGTCGCGTTCCAGGCGACGTTCGCTGCCATCACCGTGTGCCTGGTCCTCGGCGGTTTCGCCGAACGTGCGAAGTTCTCGGCCGTGCTCCTGTTCTGCGCGCTGTGGTTCACGTTCTCGTATGCGCCGATCGCGCACATGGTCTGGTTCTGGCCCGGTCCCGATGCCTACACTGCTGCCAACGTCGTCGACGCGACCAACGCCAAGGCGGGTTACATCTGGCAGATGGGCGCACTCGACTTCGCTGGCGGTACGGTCGTGCACATCAATGCCGGTATCGCAGGCATCGTCGGCGCAATCGTGATGGGCAAGCGCATCGGCTTCGGCAAGGAGTCGATGGCGCCGCACAACCTGCCGATGACCATGATCGGTGCAGCGTTGCTGTGGACAGGCTGGTTCGGCTTCAACGCCGGCTCGGCGCTCGAAGCGAACAACTCCGCCGCGCTCGCATTCATGAACACCTATCTCGCCACCGCCTGTGCCGTGCTGTCGTGGACGTTTGGCGAGTGGATGCTGAAGGGCAAGCCGTCGATGCTGGGTGCAGCTTCAGGTGCCGTCGCAGGTCTGGTGGCGATTACGCCTGCGGCAGGCAACGTCGGCATTCCCGGCGCGTTCGTGATCGGTCTTGCTGCGGGCGTGGTGTGCCTGTGGGGCGTGAACGGATTGAAGCGCATGATCGGCGTGGACGACACGCTCGACGTGTTTGGCGTGCACGCCGTCGGCGGTATTCTCGGCGCGCTCCTGACCGGCATCTTCGTATCCCCCGACCTTGGCGGCCCCAACGTGGTGTCCGACTGGGTGACGGGCAAGATGGAATATCCCGGCTACCTCGCGCAATTGTGGATCCAGGCGAAGGCGGTCGGTATCACCATCGTGTGGAGCGGCGTGGTCGCGTTCATCTGCTTCAAGATCGTCGATCTGGTGATCGGCCTGCGCGTATCCGAAGAAGAGGAACGCGAAGGTCTCGACATCAGCTCGCACGGCGAGTCGGCGTATCGCATGTAACGGCTCGCGCATCGAATTGCCCGGGGACGAGAGACGCGTTCCCGGACAATGTGGGGCTTCCTCCCCAGTTTCTCCTCAGTGGCTTGCGGCGCCCATTCACACGGGCGCCGATTTTTTTCAAGCGGGCGAAAGTTTCGCGAGCCGATGGCCGCCGTCGTATCTTGCGCACGTCTTGCCGGCTCGCACGATACTTTCGCCCGGTGAACATCTATGGTGAGCGCGGCCGCCTTCGGGCGGCCGTGCGGCGGCCGCGCGAGAACTGCACGATCGCGCGCGACAACAGCTACGCAACGCAAATGTGATGCTCGCGCGCGAAGAACACGTCTGCGACGGCGCTGGCTTCACGCGCGCGGTCGTGGCCTTTGTCGCACGACCGGCGCAGAGCCGCCTCAAGCCGGTCGTGGATTATTCCTATCGGGCCAAAGTATCGTGCGACCCGACGAATCCGT
>DATKLH010000136.1:0-7803 GCA_035542515.1 Casimicrobiaceae bacterium | reverse complement strand
CCTGATCCGCCTTACCGAGGACTGGGCCGATCGCGCGATGCACGTTTGCGTGCGCGACTACGACAGCCTCCCTTCGATCGCACGCAAGCTGGTCGAGCAGCTCGTCGGGTCCGAACGTCTTCGCAATAAGCGAAGCCGGGTCTGACCAGATTCTAATCCGCGTCTTCTTCGGTCTCGCTACACTTCTTTTCGCCTTGATCGGCGCGCAGGAAGTCGTGTCATCGGACGCGACCGCGCACTCGAGCGCGATGGCCGTGCGCATTCGCCAACGGCAGGCGTCGCACGCTACAGGCTAGGAGGATACCGGCATGAGTGAATTGTTCATCGGCGGCAAGTGGCAGCCCGCTGCAAGCGGCGAAACGATCCCGGTCGTCTCGCCCGTCGACGGCAAGCCGTTCGAGGCCATCGCGCGCGGGCGCGAGCAGGATGTCGATCGCGCGGTGAACGCGGCGCAGGGGGCGCTCGAGGGCGCGTGGGGTCGACTCAGCGCGACCGAACGCGGACGCCTGCTCGCCAAGCTGGCCGACAAGATCACGGAGCACGCCGAAGAGCTCGCGATGCTCGAGGCAAGGGATACCGGCAAGCCGATGACCACCGCGCGCAACGACATCCAGATCCTAGCGCGCTATTTCGAGTTCTACGGAGGCGCCGCCGACAAACTGCACGGGCAGGTCATCCCGTTTATGAACGGATATAGCGTGTCGGTGCTGCGCGAGCCGCACGGTGTGACGGCACACATCATCCCGTGGAACTACCCGGCACAGATGCTCGGCCGCACGCTCGCGCCCGCGCTCGCCGCAGGTAATGCAACGGTGCTCAAGCCGGCCGAGGACGCGTGCCTGTCCACGCTCAGGGTTGCGCAACTCGCGGTCGAGGTCGGCATGCCGGAAGGCGCATTCAACGTCGTGACCGGATACGGACACGAGGCGGGCGCGGCACTGGTCGCTCACCCCGGCATCAACTTCGTCACCTTCACCGGATCCAACGAGGTCGGAACGCTCGTCCAGCAGGCCGCCGCACGCAATGCGGTGAAGTGCGTACTCGAGCTCGGCGGCAAATCGCCGCAGATCGTCTTCGCCGACGCGGACATCGAGCGGGCGGTTCCCATCATCGTCAAGGCCATCGTCCAGAACACCGGACAGACCTGCACGGCGGGCAGCCGGCTCCTGGTGGAGCGGCGCATCTACAAGGAATTCCTGAGCCGCATCGCCGACACGTTTCGCAACGTGCGCGTCGGCACCCCGGAGATGGACCTCGATTGCGGGCCGGTGATCAACCGCAGCCAATATGAGCGCGTCACCGGCATGATCGAGTCGGCCCAGCGCGAGGGCGCGCCCGTGCTTGCGGAGGGCCAGCTCGCATCCGGATTGCCCGCCGGTGGCTATTTCGTTCGCCTGACGTTGTTCGGCGACGTGCCTCGCGACAGCGCTCTGGCGCAACGCGAAGTGTTCGGCCCGGTCCTCAGCGCGTTCGCGTTCGAGGACGAAGCCGATGCGATCAAGCTTGCCAACGCGACCGAATATGGTCTGCTGGCCGCGGTGTGGACCGAGAACGGCGGACGTCAGCAGCGCGTGTCCAAGGCCGTGCGTTGCGGCCAGGTGTTCATAAACTGCTATGGCGCCGGTGGCGGCGTCGAGCTTCCCTTCGGCGGCGTGAAGAAGAGCGGCCACGGACGCGAGAAAGGATTCCTGGCGCTCGAGGAAATGAGCACCACCAAGACGCTGGTCCAGTGGCACGGTTGATCGATGCCTGAAGGAACAGAACCACAGATCCAGGCCGACATGGGGCCCATGCTTCCTGCGCACATCGAAGGCTATGGACAGGTGCGTCGGTTCGCCGGCGCGTTCGCGAATCTCGGCTGCGTGCAGAAGACCGGTCCGCGGCTCAACAGCGCGATTCCCGGTCGCTCCAAGATCCTGCCGAACCTTCGCGCGGCACTCGAGGCTTGCGGACTCAAGGACGGTGCCGTCGTCTCGTTCCATCATCACCTGCGTAACGGCGACGCCGTACTGAACCTCGTCGTCGACGAGATCGCTGCGCTGGGGTTGCGCGACATCACCATCGCGCCGAGCTCCTTGTTCCCGGTCCACGCGCCGCTGGTGCGTCATCTGGAAAGTGGCGTGGTCAGCGGCATCGAGACGGCCTACATCGCCGGCCCCGTGGCCGAAGCGATCTCGCGCGGCGTCCTGCACCGGCCGGTGCGCATGCACACCCATGGCGGACGTGCGCGAGCGATCGAGTCGGGCGCGTTGACCATCGACGCTGCCTTTATCGCAGCGCCGTCGGCCGACGCGTACGGCAATATCAATGGCGTCGATGGCAAGTCGGCGTGCGGCAGCCTCGGATACGCGGAAGTGGACGCGCAGTTCGCGCATCGCGTCGTCGCGATCACCGACCACCTGGTTCCCTATCCCGCGTGCCCGATCGACATTACGCAGGACCACGTCGACTTCGTAGTGTCGGTCGAGTCGATCGGAGATCCGCAGGGCATCCTGTCGGGAACCACGCGGCCCACGACGGATCCGGTAGGCTTGCTGATCGCCAGCAACGCGGCGCAGGCCATCGCGGCGTCGGGTCTGCTCGACGACGGATTCTCGTTTCAGACCGGTGCGGGCGGGATCTCGCTCGCTGTTGCCCAGACGCTCAGGGACACGATGCTAGCGCGCAAAGTGCGCGGCAGCTTCGCATCCGGCGGCATCACCGGCACGATCGTCGACATGTTCCACGACGGGCTGTTCCGCGCGTTGTTCGACGTGCAGTGCTTCGATCTCGCCGCGGTCGAATCGTATCGGCGCGATGACGCCCACCTCGGGATGAGCGCATCGATGTATGCGAATCCGCACAATCGCGGTGCGGTCGTGAATCAGCTCGACGCGATGATCCTCGGTGCCGCCGAGATCGATGTCGACTTCAACGTCAACGTCACCACGCGCACCGATGGCGTGATCCTTGGCGGCTCCGGAGGTCATGCGGACACGGCCGCCGGCGCCAAGCTTGCGATTGTCACGACGCGATTGACCGCCGGTGGCTACGCCAAGGTCGTCGACCGCGTGACGACCATCACGACGCCCGGCGAAACGGTGGATGTGCTCGTGACCGAGGCCGGCGTTGCCGTTCATCCGCAGCGCGAAGAGCTGCGCGAGCGTCTGGTCGGAAGCGGTATCGATGTCGTACCGGTCGAGCGGCTGCGCGAACTCGCGGCGCAGTCCGCGTCGCGAAGGCAGGCCGAGCGGCCCGGTGGCCGCATCGTCGCGGTCGTGGAGTATCGGGACGGCACGGTGATCGACGTGGTGCGAGCGGTCGCGTGACCTGCCCCTGGACGTCGACCGCTCGTCGCCGGTCGCGAATCCCCGCGAGCGCCGGTATCAGGCGCGGTTCAGGATTTCGCGCAAACGCGTCGCGGCGGCTTCATCGATGGCGCCTCGCTGCATGCCGAGCGGAATGGTGCGATCGCACACGATGCGATAGAACTCGAGCACGTCCTCGCCAAGCGGCGTGAGTGCCGCCATGTGTTTTTCGATCGACCCGATGTCGCCGCGCGACACCGGTCCCGGCATGCCTTCTGCGACGCCGGCCGATGCGATCGATTCGAGTGTCCCTCGCGCGAGCGGCAACAGCGCACGCACCGCGTCTTCCTGAGTTGCACCCCACGATTGCCAGATCTTCGCCGCCTCGGCGAACAACGCGTTGATGAACTGGGAGGTGTATCCGGCCGCCGCATGGTAGCGCCCGCGCATGCCGGGCGGCAGGCGATTGACCCGGCAGTCGAGTCGCTGCGCGATCTCCACAAGCGTCGTGTTGAGGGGCTCGGGTGCCTCGATGGTGATCGTGCAACCCGGTAGCGAACGGACCGCGGCTGCCGGATCGCCGAATGTTTGCATGGGATGGAAGCCACCAATCAGCGCGCCATCGCGAGCTGCGCAGTCGAGCGCGCCGACCTCGGTGACGCCACTGCAGTGAACGGCGGCTGTGCCGGCACGCCAGCGCGCATCCGCGGCGGCTCCCGCGATGGCGGTGTCGGGCGTGGTGACGAAGACGAGATTGCATCGATCGACGACCGCTTGTGCGGTTGGCAGGATCGCGCAATCGCGAAGGGGCGCGACGAATCGCTGTGCATCGGCGGCGATCGGGCTCGTTGCGGCGACCACGCGCAAATCGTGTTGCGCCAGGCTCCACGCGAGCGCGGTGCCGAGCCGTCCCGCGCCGATGAATCCGATACGCAACGTCGCGGTATCGAAAGGGTTCATGCCTGCCTCCTTCGTTGCGCCCCTTATTGGAGGGGCGGCCAGGTGCGATAGCGTTGCAGCCCCGCCAGGTCGGGTGTCGCGCCAAGTCCGGGTTCCTGCGGCACCGGCACCTTGCCCTCGCGCACAGGTAGCAGCGACCCCACGACGAGCTCGCGTCCGGCGTTGGGATGACAGTCGTATTCGAGCAATCCGGTTCCTCCCGCGGCGGCAAGCAGATGCAGCGACGCGAGCATCGATACGCCGCCGCCGAAGAAGTGCGGGCAATAGCGCTTTCCGGCCGCAACCGCCGCTCGGGAGACGCGACTGATTTCGCTGATGCCGCCCCACTTGGTCACATCGGGCTGCAGGACGCGAAGCACGCGACCGGCCACAGCATCGTCGAGCTGCGCACCCTGGAGATTCTCGCCGCCCGCAATCGGGATCGGCGAGGCATCGGCAAGCGCCTGCCAGTGGGCCTGCGGCGCGTCGACCCGGATCGGTTCCTCGAACCACTGAAGGTCGATCGGCGCCGCCGCGCGACTGAATTCGACGGCAGCCTCGAGCGAAAGCGCCTGGTTGGCGTCGCACGTGAGCACGGCGTCGTCACCCAGCGCCTCGCGCATTGCGCGAAGATTGCGCAGGTCGCGCGCATGGTCGAAGCCGGTCTTGACCTTGAACGCGCGATGCCCCTCGGCGTACCGAGCGACGGCATAACGCTCCGGCTCGTCGGGATTGATCCCCGTCGCGTACACCGGAACGGTCTCACGAGGTGCACCACCCAGCATGCGGTACAGCGGCAGGCCTTCCTTGCGTGCGGCGAGATCCCACATCGCGATGTCGATGCCGGCGATGGACTGCGCGATCGGGCCGATCTCGCCGGTTTGCAACACGAGCACCTCGAGTTCGCGCGTGAGGGCATGAAACGCCTGGTCGGGTGATGCGAAGGTGCGGCCGATGAGCCGCTCGCCGATATCGGCCGCAAGCCGCGCGCGGTGCTCCGCACCGACACTCGGCCAGTTGCACCACGCTTCGCCCCATCCCTCGGCGCCGTCCTTGTCCGTGACGCGCACGAGCACCATGGGGCGATCGCGGAAGGTGCCGAAGGAAACCTTGACGGGCGTCGCAATCGGCACGCGAAAGGCGAAGGCTTCGATGCGGGCTGGTGTGATGGCAGTCATGCGTTGGATTCCGTTTCAGTCGAGCGTTGGGTGACAAAGCGCGGCTCGGGAAGGCCGCGCACGCCGGGTTCGAGCGCGAGCAGTGCGCCGGCGAGCGGCTCCGCAGCCAGCTCGGCCGCTGTCATCTGCTGGCTGCAGGTCGTGACGTAGAGGATGTCGAGGTCGGGACCGCCGAACGCGCAGCAGGTGGGTCTTCGCGTCGGCGTTTCGACGACACGGTCGATGCGTCCATCCGGTGCGTAGCGCACGATGCGCGACCCGTTGAATTCGGCGTTCCACAGGTATCCTTCCGCATCGACGGTCGAACCGTCGGGAAAGGCCGGCGGAGCGGTTCGCGCGAACACGCGCTCGTTGCGCATCTCGCCGGTCTCGGCGTCGAAGTCGTACGCGAAGATCGCGTAGCGCAACGAATCGGCGAAATACATGATGCCGCCGTCCGGACTCCATGCCAGACTGTTCGGAATGCGAATGCCCGACCGTACGGCTTGCAACTCGCGCCCTGCGGCCAAGCGGTAGAGCACACCTTCGGGGGCGCGCGTGACGTTGTGCATCGTGCCAACCCAGAACCGGCCCTGCCTGTCGCAACGCCCGTCGTTGAAGCGATGGCCTTCGATCTGCTGCGCTGGTCGAACGAGCGTTTGCAGTGCGCGCGTAGCCGGGTCGAACAACGCGATGCGATCGGGCAGCGCGACAAGCAGCCCGCCGTCGTCGCAAAAGGCGATCGATCCGACAAGGTCTGGCAAGGGCCAGCTCTCGAGCTGACCCGAGTGGAGATGGAGCTTGCGCAACGCCGGCCTGCGAATGTCGACCCAGTACAGCGCGCGCTGCTGCTCGTGCCACAACGGGCTCTCTCCGAGGATGTCGGTCTGGGTGCCGATGCGAGTGAGCGTGGTCATGCCGGTGGAAACGTCTCGTCGCTGTGAACAGTCCTGCGAATTGTGGGACGGCTTCGACCGGGCGGGTATTGGAATTTGAGCAAAAGCGCCTTCGACTCCAGCGAAGGCCGCGGGGACCGCTCGCGCCGCGCGATGGCGGTGCGTTCGTTTGCGACAACAACACAAGAAGCACCCCGGTTGCTCGTCCGCGCCCCGAAAGCACCACACAAAAGTGACCCTGCGGCGGACCGCCCCGCCCGCCCACCGGGCCCTTCGCCGGGGGGCTTCGCGCGCCGCGAAGACGCTTTTGCCCAAATGCCAATTCCGGCGCAAGCCGTGCGTCACTAGGATTCGACCACGCCAGCTTCCGATGCAATGCAAGGGAAGCACGCACGAAAGACCGAAGCAGCTCGCAAGGTCGCGAAAGCGGAGGCGACGCGAGCGGGCGGTCCGCAAATTCACCAGGAGGAGAGACCGATGTTCGAGCATCTGTCACCGGCGAAGTTGTTCTCGCTGCAGGGCAAGGTCGCGCTGATCACGGGAGCCGCGGGCGGGATAGCGTCCGGGCTGGCGAGCGGATTCGCCGCCGCGGGCGCCAAGCTGGTCCTGGCCGATCGCAACGAGGCGGTAGCGCAGCGCGCGGAGGAATACCGCCGTGCCGGTGCCGACGCCATCGCGCTCTCCTTCGATGTGACCGACGCGCAGGCGGTCGATCGCGCGTTCAAGGATGCCTCCGAGCGCTACGGGCGCGTCGACATCGTCGTCAACAACGCCGCCATCATCGTGCGCAAGCCGTTTCTCGAGCTCTCGCTCGACGACTGGAAGCGCGTGATCGACATCGACCTCACCGCCTGCTTCATGGTCGCCCAGGAGGCCGCGCGACGCATGGTCCGGCAGGGATCGGGACGGATCATCAACATGAGCTCGATCATGAATCACGTGTCGCGTCCCAACCTCGTGCCCTACGTGACATCCAAGGCGGGCCTTGCCGGATTCACGCGCGCGCTCGCCACCGACCTCGCCGGCACGGGCGTCACGGTCAACGCGCTGGCGCCCGGCTACACGATCACCGAGTTCAGCATGGCGGGCAACAAGGAGTTCCACGACTTCATCGCCGACTGGACGCCTGCGAAGCGCTGGGGCCGACCCGAGGACCTGTGCGGCGCCGCGCTGCTGCTCGCCTCCGATGCCGGCGCCTACATCAACGGTCACGTGCTCTATGTCGACGGCGGTTTCCTCGCGGCGACGAAATAGGCCGGACCATGCGCAGCTTCGTCGACGCGACGGTGATCAACGTGACCAGTATCCACAATGTCCAGGAACGCGCCCTGACGGCCGGCGTGGCAGCCCACGCCGGGCCGATCCCGGGCCCGGTCCGCGAACGCGCGGCGGGCACACGCAAGCCCGGCGGCCTGCATAGCCTGGCCCGGACCAAGACGTTCATGACGATCTGCTCGTTCGCGCTCTTCATCGCAGCGTGGTACGGGGTGTCGGCGTGGATCGACAACCGCATCCTGATTCCGT
>DATKLH010000135.1:0-6093 GCA_035542515.1 Casimicrobiaceae bacterium | reverse complement strand
GTCCACATCAAGCTCAACCTCGAGATGGCCGCGACGCCCGAGATGGTCGGCATCGCGTGCAATCTCAAGCCCGAGATGGCGATGCTGGTCCCGGAAGGCCGCGAGGAGGTCACCACCGAGGGTGGCCTCGATGTCGCGGGCCAGCAGGCGAAGCTCAAGAGCTCGATCGCGCGCCTGGCCGATGCCGGAATCAACACCTCGGTGTTCATCGACGCCGAGCTGCGGCAAGTCGAGGCGGCCGCGCGCATCGGCGCGCGCGTGTGCGAAATCCACACGGGCCCGTATGCACACGCGTTCCACGCCCGTGGGCGCGACGCCGAGAGCGCTCCGGTGATCGCGGAGCTCGACAAGATCCGCAGCGCCGGCGAAGCGGTCCGCTCGCTCGGAATGCGTTTCAATGCCGGGCACGCTCTGAACTATTTCAATGTCCAACCGGTGGCGGCGCTGCCCGGCGTTCGCGAGCTGCATATCGGGCACGCCATCGTATCGCGCAGCGTCTTCGTCGGACTGCGCGAAGCCGTGCGGGAGATGAAGGCGTTGATGAGGCAGGCTGCGTGCAAGCCTTGAGGAATCGTGACTGGTTCTCGGTTATCAGTCATTGGCGTACGGCCGTCCCGCGTTTGAACCTTGCCAGACGATCAAAGCCTGCGCGGCGCGCACCCTAGCAACCCGATAACCAATAACCAAGAACGCATTTGATTCAAGATGACCTACCATCCCCTCGGCCCGGTCATGCTTGGCATCGAAGGCCACGCGCTCACACCGGCGGACGTCGAGCGGCTGCTCGATCCGCTGGTGGGCGGAGTCATCCTGTTTGCGCGCAACTACGACTCCCCCGAGCAACTCGGCGAGCTCACTTCGGCCATCCGTGTGCTCCGGAAACCGGAGCTGCTGATCGCGGTGGACCACGAAGGCGGACGCGTGCAGCGCTTCCGCGACGGCTTCACGCAGGTTCCGCCGATGCGCACGCTCGGCGAGCTGTACGACCAAGACCCATGGGCGGCGTTACGCGAGGCGCAACGCATCGGCTGGCTCATCGCATCGGAGTTGCGGCCGCGCGGCATCGACTTCAGCTTCACGCCGGTGCTCGATCTCGATCATGGCGGCAGTGCCGTGATCGGCGACCGGGCGCTCCATCGCAAGCCCGACGTGGTTGCGGAGCTCGCGGTCGCGCTGCGACGCGGCTTGAACGAAGGCGGAATGCCTGCGGTGGCCAAACACTTTCCCGGCCATGGTTTCGTGACAGCGGACTCGCATGTCGCGCTGCCGGTGGATCGGCGCACGCTCGAGCAGTTGAAGCAGGAGGACCTGCTGCCGTTCGCGCGCCTTGTCGATGACGGCGTCGAAGCGATCATGCCGGCCCACGTCGTGTACGAGCAGGTCGACGCCGCTCCAGCCGGCTTTTCCTCGCGGTGGGTGTCTGGAATCTTGCGCGGCGAGCTCAATTTCGACGGACTGGTCGTGTCCGACGACCTCGACATGGCCGGCGCACACGCGGCAGGCGATATCGTCGCGCGGGCTACCGCAGCGACCGATGCGGGTTGCGACATGGTGCTCGTGTGCAACGACCTCGACGCGGCGAACATCCTTTTGTCGCAGTGGCGACCCACGATCGGCCCACAGCTCGCACGGCGTACCGCCGCCATGCACGGTCGCGCGGTCGGTCCCCCGCCGTACTAACCGTTACACGGACGGTTCGCCCGGGCTTTCCTGGCGGCGGCGCCAGCGTGATCCGAGGCTGGTCGGGCGCTCATTAACGCACGCCTCGCGGTTCAGCGCGGGTGCGGCCAGCGCCCGCCAAGATGACGCGTGACGTCCTCGGCGATGTGCGACACCAGCGCGCCGAGTTGCTTGATGCGCTGATCGTTGAGGCGTGACGAAGGTCCGGCTATCGAGATCGCGCCGAGCACCTCGGCGTGCTCGTTGTACATCGACGCCGCGACGCAGCGCGTACCCGGCAGATGCTCTTCATCGTCGAAGGACCAGCCGCGCTGCCGGATCACGCGGATGGCCGCCCACATTGTCTCCGGCGAAGTGATCGTGTGCTCGGTGATGCGCGGCAGGCCCTTCACCTTCAGGATCGCGTCGATCTCCTCGTCGGCCAGCGCGGCGAAGATCGCCTTGCCCACACCGGAGGCGTGCAGCGGCACGCGGCTGCCGAGCTTGACGATGGTGCGCATCGTCTCGCGGCACTGCACCTGATCGATGAACACCGCTTCGGTGCCGTCGAGGATCGCGAGGTTGGCGGTCTCGCCGGCCTGCTCCATCAGCCGGCGCATGTACGGATGGCTCTGCGCGACGAAGTCGCGGTTGGCGAGAAAGCTCGATCCGACGGTGAACGACTGCAATCCGACATACCAGCGCCCGAGCTCGCCCGCCTGATAGACGTATTGCATCTTCTCGAGCGTCGACAGCAGCCTGTGTGCGGTCGACGGCGCAAGCTGCACGCGATGCGCGACATCGGTCAGTGTGAGTCCCCCCTCGGCCTTGGCGAGGCATTCCAGGATCGAGAGTCCGCGGGTGAGGCTCTGCACCTGCGCTGTCACGGCGCCCGGCTTGGACGGCGTGCGGCCGCGGCGCGCGCCGTGCGTGGGTCGAGGAGGGTGCGAGTGAGAGTGGGGAAGCGACAAAGTTGACGGCAGGCGCGGGAGCGACGATTGCGATGATACCGCGTGCGAGCGCAGGAACGTGTGGTTGCACGTGCGGCGCGCACGGCGCAAACTTCGGCGAAGCGCCTTTCGCGCAACATCCGTGCAGGCCACCATGCCGGCATACCGCTTGCTCGTCAACGGAAAAACGCACACCGTCGTTTCATCCGACCCCGCTCAGCCGCTTCTGTACGTCCTGCGCAACGCGCTGGGCCTGACCGGTCCGAAGTTCGGATGCGGACTCGGTCAGTGCGGAACCTGCACGGTCCTCATGGATGGCAATGCGGTGCGGTCATGCCTGGTTGCAGTCTCGACGGCGCGCAACCGACGCATCACGACCATCGAAGGTCTGGGCACGCCCGCAGCGCCGCATCCGGTGCAGGCCGCATTCGTCGCCGAGCAGGCCGCGCAATGCGGTTATTGCACCAACGGGATGGTGATGACGTGCACGGCGCTGCTCGCGAGCAATCCCAAGCCGAGCCTCGAGCAGGCGAAGGAAGCGCTCGACGGATGCCTATGTCGCTGCGGCAGTCATACGCGTGTGCTGCGTGCGGTCATGCGAGCGTCGGGCGGGAGTTCCCAGTGATCGCGACCGTCGATCGCACGCGACGTGCGCTTCTCAAAGCGGGCGGCGCGCTGATCGTTGCATTGGAATGGGGCTCGCCCGCGTGGTCCCAGGTCGCAACCGGCGCAGGGGCGTTGCCGGGCAAGTCGATCAAGGCGAGCGACGTCGACGCATTCTTCGCGGTTCATCGAGACAGCTCTGTGACGCTCTATTGCGGCAAGGTCGATCTTGGACAGGGGTTGCGCGTCGCGATTCGGCAGATGGCGGCCGAGGAGCTCGGCGTGCCGATCGATCGCATCGCGATGATCGAGGGCGACACCGCGTTGACGCCGGACCAGGGCCCTACCGCGGGAAGCAGCGGCGTGATGCGCGGTGGCGTCCAGATTCGCCAGGCCGCTGCCACGGCGCGGCAAGCGTTGCTCGGAATCGGTGCGCAAAAGCTCGGTCGTCCCGCGTCCGAGCTGACCATCGCGGACGGCCGTGTGATGCCCAAGGGCAGCGGCGAAGGCATCGACATCGGCGCACTGATCGGCGATCAGCGCTTCAGTGTGCCTCTCGACGCCAAGGCCCCGCTGCGGGATCCGATGTCGTACACGGTCGTGGGCCTACCGCTGCCACGTCCCGACCTGCCAGCGAAAGTCACCGGACGCCACGTCTACGTGCACGACTTCACCGTGCCCAACATGTTGCACGGTCGCGTGCTGCGACCTGGCGCGGTCGGTGCGAACGTGGTGTCCATCGACGACCGCCCTCTCAAGGCGATCCCGGGTGCACGCGTCGTGCGCATCGCGAATTTCATCGGTGTCGTGGCGCCCGACGAATGGAACGCCGTGCGTGCTGCCCGCGCGGTGAAGGTGACTTGGTCGCCGGCGGAAACATTGATCGGCAACGCGCACGTGGCCGAATGGTTGCGTGCCGGGCCGTTCATCTCCGATGAAGCGCTGCTCAAGCGCGGCGACGTCGCGTCGGCACTCGCCGGCGCGGAGCACAAGCGCACGGCCACGTATTACTGGCCGCTGCAGACGCACGGATCGATGGGGCCTTCCTGCGCTGTCGCAGACGTGCGGACCGATCGCGCGACGATCTGGACGGCGTCGCAGGCCACGCACAAGTTCGTTCCGACCTTTGCGGCGATGCTCGGGCTTCCACCCGCGGCGGTGCGACTCATCTACCTCGACGGTGCCGGCTGCTATGGCATGAACGGCCATGACGACGCGGCTGCGGACGCGGCGCTTCTTTCCAAGGCAGTGGGACGCCCGGTGCGCGTGCAATGGATGCGTGAGGACGAGCACGGCTGGGATCCGAAGGGGCCGCCGCAACTACTCGCGCTCGAAGGCGCCGTGACGGCCGAAGGCGGGATTGCCGCATGGCGTACGCAGATGTGGATCCCGCGCGCCACCGCGAACCTGCCCAATGTACCGCTGCTGGGACCGCAGGATGCGGGGATCGAGCAACCGCGCGGCATCTCGACGGGACTCATCAGCCAGAACGGCGATCCGCCCTACGCCGCGTCCAACGTCGAAGTCACTGTGCATTGGCTCAAGGATTCGCCGTTGCGGCCGTCGAACATCCGCGCGCCGGGCAAGATCGCCAACCTGTTCGCCGTCGAAGCGTTTACCGACGAGCTCGCGCAAGCGGCCGCCGTGGATCCGGTGGAATTCCGGCTGCGCGGCCTGAATGATCGGCGCGGCATCGAAGTGATCAAGCGCACGACCGCGTTGTTCGATTGGCAGCCGCAAGCGAAGCCACGCACGAGCTTCGACGGCCGCGGACGCGGATTCGCGTACGCGCATTACAAGCACAACGAAACCTACGTCGCAATGGCCATGGAAGTCAGCGTCGACCGTGGCAGCGGCGCCATCCACGTCCATCGGGTGGCATGCGCGCACGACTGCGGGCTGATCATCAACCCCGATGCGCTCAAGGCGCAGATCGAGGGCAACATCCTCCAGACGCTGTCGCGCACGCTGTACGAGGAGGTGAGGTTCGACCGTGAACGCGTGACGAGCCTCGACTGGCATTCCTATCCGATTTTGCGCTTTGCCGAAGTACCGGAGATCCGCATCGACCTCATCGAGCGCCGCAACGAGCCGCCGCTCGGAGCCGGTGAGGCCTCTGCGGTCACGGTGCCGGGCGCGCTCGCCAATGCCGTGTTCGATGCGACCGGCGTGCGACTGCGCACCGTTCCGTTCACACCCGAGCGCGTCAAGGCCGCAATCGTGGCAGGCAACGCGCCACCCGCCGGCTGAAACGTCAGCAACATACCGCGTCACCCACTCGCGCTGCAGGCACGCGCAGACAAGAACCGTTCGTTCAGGGGAGGAACTGGCATGGAGCAGGGATGGAGGATGCGCAACCCGGTGCTGAAGGTTGTCGTTGCGATCTTCGCAATGACCTTCGGGCTCGCGGCGGCGGCACAGGATCGCGTGGTGCGCATGTTCGTGGGGTTTCCGCCGGGCGGCACGGTCGACGTCGTCGCTCGCCTCATCACCGACAAGATGAAGGACACGCTGGGCCAGAGCGTGATCGTCGAGAACAGGCCCGGGGCTGCGGGACGCATCGCCGCGGAGGCGCTCAAGAACGCGCCGCCGGATGGCAACTGGCTCATCCTTGCGCCGGTGGGCACCATGGTGGTGTCGCCGCACGCCTACAAGTCGAATCCCTTCGATACGCTCAAGGATTTCGCGCCGGTGTCGCTGGTGACCAACCTGCATCTTGCGATGGCGGTCGCGCCCAACGTGCCCGCGAAGAACCTGCGCGAGTACATCGCCTGGGTCAAGGCCCACAAGGACAAAGCCTTCTACGCGACGTCCGGCGCGGGTACGCTGCCGCATTTCCTCGGCCTGCTGCTCTACAAGGAAGCCAACGTCGAGGTCACTC
>DATKLH010000134.1:0-9845 GCA_035542515.1 Casimicrobiaceae bacterium | reverse complement strand
ATTTCGAGCCAGGTTCTAAGAAACGTCGTGAACGAGGCCGCCACAGCGGCTCGCTCATTTCCCAGTTGTCGCCGGGCGCCCGCCCAGCCTTCCCCAGGAACTTCATCCCATGAGCAGCGCAGAACCGTTGTCCGAAACCGTCGACCTGATGCCCGGCGTCAAGGGCTACCTGGCCAAACCCGCCACTGAGCCCGCCCCCGGCGTGATCGTGCTGATGGAAGCGTACGGCCTGAACGACTTCGTGCGGCGCGTGTGCAACCAGTTCGCGAAGCAAGGCTACGCCGCCATCGCGCCCGACATCTATCATGGCGACACCTTCGCCTATTCCGATCGCGAAGGCGCGATTGCGCGGATCGGCAAGGTGGACGACGACGAAGTGATGACCGAGGTGGGACGTTCGATCGACATGCTGGCGCAGCGCGGCGCTCGCGGCGGCAAGGTCGCCATCGTCGGCTTTTGCATGGGTGGTCGCCTCGCGTTCCTCGCCAATGCCGTACACGGCAATCGGCTGGCCTCGTCGGTCTCATTCTACGGTGGGGGCATCTCGCCCGCGAATCCGGGCAAGCGCAAGCCGCTCCTCGATCGTGTAGCGGACTTGAAGGCGCCGCAGTTGCTGATCAACGGCGCGAAGGATGCGTCGATCGCCGCCGACGAGATCGGACGCATCGCAAGCGCGCTGGCCGCTGCAAACAAGCGCTACAGCATCGCGGTCTACCCGGATGCGCCGCATGCGTTCGCCACCGACGATCGTGAGAGCTATCGCGAAGCGGCGGCGAAAGCGGCGTGGCGCACCGCATACGCGTTCATCGCCGAAGGCTTCGCGGGCTGACCGGGAGCATGCACATGACTGGACGCCTCGCCGGCAAGACGGCGCTGATCACCGCCGCAGGACAGGGTATCGGCCGCGCCTCCGCGCTCGCCATGGCTGCGGAAGGCGCGAAGGTGTACGCAACCGACGTGAAGGAAGATCTCCTCGCGTCCTATCCGCCCACGCAGAACATCGTGACGCGTCGCCTGGACGTGCTCGACGATGCAGCCGTGGCGCGCACCATCGAGGACCTCCCACCGCTGCAGATCCTGTTCAACTGCGCCGGCTTCGTGCACCACGGGACGATCCTCGATTGCGCGCCGCGGGACTGGGATTTCAGCTTCAACCTCAATGTCCGCGCGATGTACGTCGCCATCCGCGCCGCCTTGCCGAAGATGCTCGCGCACTTCGAGAAGACGCAGCAGGGCGCAAGCATCATCAACATGTCGTCGGTCGCCAGCTCGATCAAGGGGCTGCCGAACCGATTCGCCTACGGTGCCTCCAAGGCCGCCGTGGTGGGGCTCACCAAGGCCGTCGCCGCCGACTACGTGCAAAAGGGCATCCGCTGCAACGCTATCGCGCCGGGCACGGTCGACACACCATCGCTGCAGCAGCGCATCGACGCGTTCCCCGACCCGGTCGAGGCGCGCAAGATGTTCATCGCGCGCCAGCCGATGGGACGCCTTGCCAAGCCCGAGGAGATCGCGCCGATGATCGTGTTCCTGGCGAGCGACGAAGCGACCTTCATGACCGGCAACGTCTATCCATGCGACGGAGGCATGACCATCTGAGGTCGAGCATCGGCGTGGTGACGCGGTGCGGTATCCTGAAATGGGTAGTGGGTCGATAGTGGCGGGAGCTTGGCGTGCCCGCGACCCAAGTGCGCGATGTGCTTCGAACGCCGATCCTCGGCGACTCCGCCGAGCACGCGAATTCCCAACTGCCATCCTGCAAGACGTTGTCACTCGACCCGGACGGCGGGTTCGCCGCCAAATCCCGGCATGCAATCGGCGCACACATGGCAGAGCGTCGTCCCGGCGAAGGCCGGGGACCCAGCGACTTCGGCGGCTTCGCCACATGTTCGCAAGTCGCTGGATTCCGCGCTTCGTCCCAATGACGCCGAGGGTCACCGCAACCGCCACATCCCCATTCGCGCAGCGTGCACGCCCATGCTCATGTGATTGCGGTCGTCGACGCCGAACAGCTCGTGGATCAGTCCGAAGCTGGTCACTTCATAGCTGGCGACGTCGCTGGCATACGCGTCTTCCGTCGCGCCCAGCGGCGCGCAAAACGCGAAGTCGCGATGACGCGCACACAGCGCGTTGATGGCGGCGATGCCCCGGCGGAACTCCTCCCGGCTGATGCGGGCGCTGAACGTGCGCAGCCCCGACCACGGCGCTCCGGTGAAGTAACCGGATTTGGGCGAGGGTGTCGCGAACGGGCTGACCGGGCTCAACGGGATCGACAGGAACGGCACTTCGGTGTCGTGCATCGCCGAGGATGCGGGCGCGGTCGCCGGAACGAAGCGGCTGTCGAAGATCTCGATCAGCACCGCGAACGGCTTGCCGGTGGCGCGATCGCGCACATAGAAGAACAGGCTCACCTGTCCGAGCGGCGCGACCGGCGGAGGTGCCGCATCGTCGACGAAGATCGCGAGCCAGGGAATCTCGATGTCGGCCTCGATGACCGCGTCCGAGTCCGCATCGTCGTCGTAGACCGGCGGCCGTTGCGATTCGGGGAAGTCATAGGCGAACACCGCGTGCGGCCCTTCGCCGACCAGCGTGCGGTAGGGAAAGGTCCAGGTGTTGATGTAAGACCCGAAGTCGTCGCAGAAAAGCTGCAGCGCCGAACTCGTATCGGCGCTCGCGTCGGGCAGCGAAGCACGCTGCCAGCGCGCGCGGTCGCCCGCGATGCTCAACCCGGTGAGCGCGACGCCGCGCAGGTCGGGCACTGGATAGTCGTCGGGGAAGCGCCCGAAGTCGTAATCGGTGGGGTAGCTCGTCGAGTCGGTGCTGAGGTAACGCGCGATCGCGTAGAAGCGACCCACCGGCGCCACGATGTGCGTCAGCTCCGACTGCGGAACGTTGTCGACGAAAAAGGATTGGCTTGCATCTGCGATGCAGTCGGGTGCCTTGATGGGCACACGTACACCCTTGTACGGGTCGGCGGCCCACGCAGCGCCGGTCGCAACGGTCGCAACGGTCGCAAGGGTCGCAACGACCAAGGCTACGCGCACAACGCGTTCGAACACCGAAGACGCGGCCCCGATCAAAAGCGCTCGCTCCACCGTCGACGCAGCTACTGCAGCAGCCCTCGGCGCCCCAGGCTGCGCATCAGCGCCCGCGCACCGAAGGTCCACGGCTCGATGCGATCGCTGTGCTCGACGCGGTTGACCAGCGCGCCCAGCGCAGGCGTTCGTACGGTGACGACATCCCCGACTTCGTGCGTGAAGCCCTGGCCCGGCGCATGACGGTCCTGCGTAGGTGCGAACATCGTGCCGAGGAACAGCATGAAGCCGTCGGGGTATTGGTGATTGGCATCGATGGCTTGCGCGACGAGGTCGAGCGGATCGCGGCTGATCTCCGCGATCGAGCTCTCGCCCGCGAGCCGATAACCGTCCGGACCCTCGATCTGCATCATGAGATGCGCGCACCGGACCTCGTCGATGCCGAAGTGATCGTCGAACAGGCGCACGAACGGACCGATCGCACACGACGCGTTGTTGTCCTTGGCCTTGGGCAGGAGCAGCGCGCTGCGCCCTTCGAAGTCGCGCAGGTTGACGTCGTTGCCCAGCGTCGCGCCGACCGTCTCGCCACGACTGTTCACCGCGAGCACGATCTCGGGCTCGGGATTGTTCCACGTCGAGCGCGGATGGATGCCGATGTCGGCGCCGATGCCGACCGCCGACAGCGGCTGCGCCTTGGTGAAGATCTCCGCGTCGGGCCCGATGCCGACTTCGAGGTATTGCGACCACACGCGCTGCTCGACCAGCACCTCCTTGAGTCGCGTCGCTTCCGGGGAGCCCGGCCGCACCTTGCGCAGGTTGTCGCCGATGACGCCCACGATGGCGGCGCGCACGCTCTCCGCCTTCGCGGGGTCGCCGCGCGCCTGCTCCTCGATGACGCGCTCGAGCATGCTGGCGACGAACGTCACCCCGGCGGCTTTGATCGCCTGCAGATCGCAGGGCGCGAGGAACCACGGCCGCGCGGGATCGCGCGCCGCGGCCTGCGAGTTGCGCAGAAGCTCGTCGGTCGAACCGATCGCCGGCAAAACGCGCGCCCGGCGCACCGCCTCTGCCGGTCGCGCGTGCTCGAACAGGTCGCTCGCGGTTGCAGCCACCGAGGACAAATCGACCGCATTGTCGTGCGTGACCAGCGCGAGCACCGGCCCATCGACCGCGGGGACGAACACCCGTCCGATCAAGAGCGCATTGGGATCGTCGGGCATGCAGGCACGTGGGGTGAGACGCTCGTTCATCGATGCTCCGGAAGCGAATGAACTTGTGACGCGGGGGTGCTGAGCCGATAGCATAACGGCTGGCTGCACCCGGCTCGCAGTTTCGTGCGCGACCCTCCGGCCAACGCCGCGCGACCGGCCCGGCGGCGAACCGGTGCCGCAGCGGGTTCCACGCAAAGCGCTACGACCGGGCGATTCGGCGCAAGCGCGTCAACCGACACGTGCGCTGCACAGCGCAGATGCGGCATACTTGCCCGCGAGATCGTTCGCCTTCAACCGGAACACGCGTTGTCGCCTCCCGTCCCGCGCTACTCGACGCTCGCCCGTGCCTCCATGAACGACGCCACCTGGATCCAGGCCGCAGACGGGTTGCTGTTCCCCGAAAGCGAACCGTACGCGAGCGGCCAGCTGGCGCTGAGCACTCGGCATCTGATGCACTGGGAAGTGTGCGGCAACCCCGACGGCGTTCCGCTGGTGTTCGTGCACGGCGGGCCCGGGGGCGGCAGCCTGCCGCATCATCGCCGTTTCTACGATCCCGCATTCTGGCGCATCGTGCTCTACGACCAGCGCGGCGCCGGCCGCTCCACGCCGCCGGCCGACATCACCGACAACACCACTCCGCATCTGATCGCCGACCTCGAGCGATTGCGCGGCCATCTCAACATCGACCGCTGGTTGCTCTTCGGCGGCTCGTGGGGATCGACCCTCGCGCTCGCCTATGCGCAAGCGCACCCGCAACGCGTGCTCGGCCTGGTGCTCCGCGGCATCTTCCTCGCGACCGTGAACGAGATCGAATGGTTCATGGTCGGCATGCGCATCTTCTTTCCCGAAGCCTGGCAGCAGTTCAGCGAGTTCCTGCCCGAGGACGAGCGCGAGGACCTGCTCGCCAATTACCATCGTCGCCTGATCGATCCCGATCCCGCCGTGCACATGCCGGCGGCCCTCGCGTGGGATCGCTACGAGGCGGCCTGCTCGACGCTGCTGCCGCGACCCGAGCCGGTCACGCGCCTCGAGGACCAGGCGGCTGCGCTCGCCATCGCGCGGATCGAATCGCACTACTTCGTCAATCACGCCTTCATCGGCGAGAACGAGATCATCGAGAACCTGCACCGCATCAGGCAGATCCCGTGCACGATCGTCCAGGGGCGCTACGACGTGGTCTGTCCGCCGATCACCGCGGCGGCGCTCGCGCAGGCGTGGCCGGAAGCCGAGTACATCGTCGTGCCCGACGCGGGGCATTCGGTGCGCGAGCCTGGCATCACGCGCGAGCTGATCGCGGCGGTCAAGCGCATGCAGGCGCGCATCTCGGCAAAATAAGCCTGCGAGGCGCTTCGCGCGAGTTCGCGAGCTACTTCTCGTCCGCCACCATGACGACGTCGAACCACAACTCGACGTCGTCGCCCAGGAACGGCGCGTAGCGCGCGAATCCGAAGTCGCTGCGCTTGAGGCGTGTGTGCATGGCGACCTCGCATGCGGCCGGTCCGCTCGCGCCACAGTCGAACCGATCGACCGCGAGCGTCATCGGTCGATCGACACCGCGGAGGTTGACGTGCCCCTCGATCCGCACCGGCTGCCGATCGCGATAAACCAGGTGATGCGAAGTGAAGCGAATGTGCGGATGGTGCGCGGCATCGAGCATCGGCTCGCTGCGCGCGAACGCGTCGCGCAAGTCCCAGCCGCTCTGGAACGACGCGGCATCGACCAGGACATCGATCTCGCCCTGTTCGGCATCCTGGTCCAGGACGACGCGGCCGGAGGTCCGCGCGAAGCTTCCGCGCTGGGGAAACACGCCGAACTCGACGATCACATAGTGCGCATGCGTCCGTGCCTCGTCCACGTGATAGCGCACTGCTTCTGCCGATGCGCTTCCGCATAGCAGCACGGCGACGACCAAGGCAAGCGCGTGCCTCGCGGCGCATGGGCGCGTAGCTATAATCGGCGCGCCGTGTCCGTCGCCTGCTCTCCGCAACTTTGCTCTCCGCGCTCGTCGGGACGCCATTGTGGCGCACCCGTCCGGTACATGGATGCCAACAGAGGCGCAGGCGACCTTGTTCCGTCGGGCGCGCGCGCGGCGGGGCGCCACTACCGCAGCGGGCGGGCGGTTGGCGATCCGACCACCCGTGGCGTCCTATGAGCGATCGCGGAACCAACGCCCAATGGTTGCGACGCAGCCTCGCAGCCGTGTGGCATCCCTGCACGCAGATGAAGGCGCACGAGAGCCTGCCCCTGGTGCCGGTCGCGCGCGCCCACGGCACCTGGCTCTATGATTTCGACGGCAACCGCTATCTCGATGCGGTGAGCTCGTGGTGGGTCAACAGTTTCGGCCACGGGCATCCCGCGATCAAGCGCGCGATCACGGAGCAACTCGACCAGCTCGAGCACGTCATGCTCGCAGGGTTCACGCATCGGCCCGCGGTGGAGCTGTCCGAGCGACTCGCAGCGCTCGCACCCGGTCGGCTCGGGCACGCGTTCTATGCCTCCGATGGCGCATCGGCCGCCGAGATCGCGCTCAAGATGAGCTTCCACGCCTGGCGCAATCGCGGGCAACCGCAGAAGCGCGACTTCGTGAGCCTTGCGGGTAGCTATCACGGCGAGACGCTTGGCGCTCTCGCGGTGACCGATGTCGCGCTGTTCCGCGACGTCTATGCGCCGCTCCTGCGCTGCAGCGTCACGGTTGCCTGTCCCGATGCGCGCCGCGCATCGCGTGCGAGAAGCGCTCACGAGCTGGCCTTGGAAGCCGCACAAGGCCTCGAGCGACACCTCCGCGAACACCACGCCACCACCGCTGCCCTGATCCTCGAACCGCTGGTGCAGGGCGCCTCCGGCATGGTGATGTACGACGCGGAATACCTGCGCCGCACGCGGGAGCTGTGCACGCGCTACGACGTGCACCTCATCGCCGACGAGATCATGACCGGCTTCGGCCGCACCGGCACGCTGTTCGCATGCGAGCAGGCCGGCGTCACGCCCGATCTCATGTGCCTGTCGAAGGGCATCACCGGCGGCTTCCTGCCGCTGTCGTGCGTCCTGGCAAGCGACGACATCTACTCCGCGTTCTATCACGATGAGACCGCGCGCGGATTCCTGCATTCGCACTCGTACACCGGCAACCCGCTCGCTTGCGCCGCCGCACTCGCGGTGCTCGACCTGTTCCACGACGAGGACGTGATCGCGCGCAACCGCGACAAGGCGCAACGCTTCACACAGCTCGCCGAACCGCTGGCGACGCATCGCAACGTGCGCGATTTCCGCCATCTCGGCATGATATGGGCCTTCGAGGTCGAGAGCGGCCGGAGCGACTTCGCGCGCTGGTGCTTTTCCGAGGGCCTGCCGCGCGAGATCCTGCTGCGACCGATCGGCAACACGATCTACTTCATGCCCCCGTACGTGCTGACCGACGCCGAATTCGCGCTGCTCGTCGAACGCACGCTGGAGATCGTGGAGCAGGCATGAACGCCCGATTTCGCACAGGCATGGGTCGCTTGCTGTGGGCAGCCGCCTTCTGCGCGATCGCGAGCGTCGCGAATGCGGACCTCCCGCGCGGCGTCGGTCGAGCGTTCCTCGACGCCGGCATCCCGCTCAACCGCGTCGCGCTGTACGTGCAGGACGTCGACAAGCTCCAGCCGCTGTTCGCCTACGACGCCGATCGCCCGATGAACCCGGCGAGCACGATGAAGCTGGTCACCACGCTCGCGGCGCTCGAGCTGCTGGGTCCCGACTACCGCTGGCGTACCGAGGCCTACCTCGACGGGCGCCTGCGCAACGGCGCACTCGACGGCGACCTGATCCTCAAGGGCTACGGCGATCCGAAGATCACCGTCGAGCAGTGGCAGGCGTTCATGAACACGCTGGTGAGCCAGGGGTTGCTCACGATCAAGGGCGATCTCGTGCTCGACCGCTCGGCTTTCGCGCTGCCCCCGCACGATCCAGGCGCCTTCGACGGCGAGCCGCTCAAACCCTACAACGTGGGTCCCGACGCGCTGCTCGTGAGCTTCAAGTCGGTGGACGTGAGCTTCGCACCCGATTTTTCGAGCAACGTCGCGCGCATCAAGGTCGATCCGCCCCTTGCGGCGCTCAGCGTCCCTGCAACGTTGCCGCTGCGCAGCGGCGATTGCGGCGACTTCCGTCTTGCGATCGCGCCGAGCTACAACGACGACGGTCGCAGCGCGCACGTCGCTTTCCATGGCGGCTATCCCGCGAGCTGCGGCGAGCGCGACTGGTGGATCGCGCTGCTCGATCATCCCGCGTACGTTCACAGCATGTTCACCGCGTACTTCAACGCCGCCGGCGGTCGCTTCGACGGCGCGCTGAAGGAAGCGCGTGCGCCACGCTCGGCCAAGCCGTTCGCCGTGCTCGAGTCGCCGCCGCTCTACGACATCGTGCGCGACGTGAACAAGCTCTCGAACAACGTGATGGCCCGCCAGATCTTTCTCACGCTGGCGCTCGCCAAGTCGGCGGCGCCGGCCACCCCCGACAAGGCTGCCGGAGTGGTCAGGGCGTGGCTCAAGCAGCAGAAGCTCGTGTTGCCGGGACTGAACATGGAGAACGGATCGGGCCTGTCGCGCCACGAGCGCATCAGCGCGCGCGGTCTCGCGCGACTGTTGCTCGCCGCCGATCACAGCCCCGTGCGTGACGAATTCGCGAGCTCGCTGGCCGTGGCAGCGATGGACGGTACGGTGCAGCGCCGTTTCGTGGACGGCACGGTTGCGGGACAAGCCTTGCTCAAGACCGGGTCGCTCGAAGGCGTGCGCGCGCTTGCCGGCTACGTGATCGGTGCCGGGGGCCGCCGCTTCGTAGTCGTGGCGATCATCAATCATCCCAACGCGGCGCGCGGAGCACCGGCGCTCGACTACCTGGTCCAATGGGTTTATCAGAACGCCGCGACGTGGGACCGCGGGCAACAGCATTGACCGATGCGCTTCCTCGAATCCCTGGCCGAAGAGCGAATCCTCAGCGCGTTGCGCGCCGGTGAGTTCGACGACCTGCCCGGTGCGGGCAAGCCCCTGAAGCTGGACGACGAGCCGCTGGTGCCGGAGGAGGTGCGCGCAGCCTATCGCGTGCTGAAGAACGCCGGTCTCGTTCCGCCGGAGGTCACGGCGCTCAGCGACCTCGCGCAGATCCGCCGCGAGATCGAGCTCGCCGACGACGACCAAGCGCGGCGGCGAGCTTGTCTGAGGCTCGCGGTCCTGGAAGCGAAGCTCGAGAGCACGGGCCGGCGCTTGCCGCGCCAATCGCCGTACTACGATCGCATCGTCGATCGCTTCAGCGACAACGCGGACGAGCGCTCGCGCGCAGGACAGCGCACCAAGTAGCGCACAGAATCGCGCGCTTCGGCGCGAGGCTTCAGATGGCCGGCGCGGGTCGGTGATCCTGCAACAGCATGAAGCCGCGGATCACGCGATAGAGCACCCAGATCGACGCAATCGCCCACATCGCGAGGGCGATCGGGATGCCGAGGAGCGTGACGAACAGCACCGCGCCGGCCACCATCCACAACAGCGACCACCAGAAAGTGCGGATCTGCCAGCGATAGTGCGTTTCGATCCAGGTGCCACGCGCATCGCCGCGCTTCACGTACGCC
>DATKLH010000133.1:0-3246 GCA_035542515.1 Casimicrobiaceae bacterium | reverse complement strand
TCTTCACCCAGGTCGGCGCCACGGCGTTGACGCGGATGTTGTGTGGCGCCCATTCGACGGCGAGCGCGCGGGTGAAATTCACCACGCCGCCCTTGGTCGTGTTGTATGCGATGGTCGATGCTCGGCGCGGATCGGACTGGCCGCCGCCAAGGCCGAGGATCGATGCGACGTTGATGACTCTGCCGCGCTGCCGCGGAAGCATCGAACGTTTTCCGACTTCCTGCGTCATCGCGAACATGCCGGTGAGATTGATGTCGACCACCTTGCGCCAGGCTTCGAGCGGATGATCGACCGTCGCGGCACCCCAGGTTGCGCCGGCGTTGTTGACAAGAATGTCGATCGGTCCCAGCGCATCGATGACTTGGCCCACGGCGGGTGCGATCGATGCCACGTCGATCAGATCGCACACCGCCCCCATCGCTTGTACGTTGAACGCGGTCGTCAGATGCTCGACCGCTGCATCGAGCTCGGCGCGCTTGCGCGCGACCAAGGCGATGCGTGCGCCCATCTCCGCGAGCGCCTCGGCCATTTGCAGGCCCAGCCCGCGCGCGCCTCCGGTGACCAGCGCAGTCCTGCCGGTGAGATCGAACAGCTGACGCACGCCCATGGACGCCGGGTGGGGTACGCCGCGGACGCGGCGGGAGTTCCACGCTAACATTGCCCATGACCGGCGACAAGCGCCGGCGCCGGGATCGACGGCGCACCCGAGGAGCCCGCAATGGACATCCACTATTCCAGCGAAGAGCGCGCATTCCGGGACGAAGTGCGTGTCTGGCTGCGTGAAAACCTCCCCGGCGACCTGCGCGACAAGACGACGCAGTACCTGAGCTTCACCAAGGACGACCTGCAACGCTGGCACCGCATCCTCGCGCAGCGCGGATGGATCGCGCCGGCATGGCCACGCGAACACGGCGGCACCGGCTGGAACGCCGTGCAGCGCTATATCTTCGAGGAAGAGTGCGGTTACGCGGGCGCCCCGCCGTTGCTGCCATTCGGACTGGTGATGTGCGCACCGGTGCTCTTCAAATTCGGCACCGAGCAGCAGAAGCGGCGCTTCCTTCCGCGCATCTATCGCGGTGACGACTTCTGGTGCCAGGGCTATTCCGAGCCCGGCTCCGGTTCCGATCTGGCGTCGCTTCGAACCAGCGCCGAGCGCGACGGGGACCACTACGTCGTGAATGGACAGAAGACCTGGACTACGCTCGCACACATGGCCGACTGGATCTTTTGCCTGGTGCGTACCGACACTCAGGCGGCGACCAAGCAGGAAGGCATCTCGTTCCTGCTCATCGACATGAACACGCCCGGCATCACGGTGCGTCCCCTGACGCTCATGGACGGGGGCCGCGAGGTGAACGAGGTGTTCTTCGACGGCGTGCGCGTTCCGGTCGGTCAGCGCGTGCACGACGAAGGCAAGGGCTGGACGGTAGCCAAGTACCTGCTCGGCTACGAACGCATGAATACGGCCCGCATCGGGACGAGCAAGCGCGAGCTCGAGCGGCTCAAGATGCTCGCGGCCCGCGAGAGCAAGGACGGCAAGCCGCTCATCCACGACGTGCGCTTTCGCGACCGCCTCTCCCGTCTCGAAGCCGAGTTGCTCGCGCTGGAAATCACCAACCTGCGCTTCCTCGATCGGTTGCGCGGCGGGCGCGCGCCCGGAGCGGAGGTCTCCATGCTCAAGATCGTCGGCACGCAGATCCAGCAGGCGCTTACCGAACTGATGATGCAGGTGGCGGGGCCGCTCGCACAGCCGCTCACCCCGCTCGATCCTGCGCAGGACTTCGACCGCTTTACCGCCGCGCTCGCGCCACGGTATTGCAACTATCGCAAGACCACGATCTATGCCGGGTCCAACGAGATCCAGCGCAACATCATCGCCAAGCACGTCCTCGCGCTGTAGCGCTGCCAGGACAGGGTTGCCGGGACGCGCTCATGGACTTCACCTACACCGACGAACAACGCGAGCTCGCCGCGTCGATCCGGCGCTTCTTCGAGCGGCATTACGATTTCACGGCGCGGCATCGTATCGTCGCGTCCGACCCCGGCTGGAGCCGCGATGCATGGGCGCACCTCGCGGAGCTCGGCGTGCTCGCATTGCCGCTGCCCGAGGATTGCGACGGCTACGGTGGCCGCGCAGTCGACCTGGTGCCGTTCATGCAGTCTGCAGGCGAGGCGCTGCTGGTCGAACCCTACGTCGCCACCGTGGCGCTTTGCGCGCGCATGATCGCGCGAGGCGGTTCGCCTGCGCAGCGAGGCGACATGTTGGCGGCCATCGCGGCAGGCAAGCTCGTCATGGCGTTCGCTCACGGCGAGCGCCATGCGCGTTATCGGCTCTGCCAGGTGGAGACGCGCGCACGAAAAGTCGGGGACGGTTATGTCATCGACGGCGACAAGCGCGTCGTGCTGGGTGCACCTTGCGCGAACGCGCTGATCGTGTCGGCGCGCCTGTCGGGCGATGCATGCGACGAATCGGGCATTGCTCTATTCGTCGTCGACGTGGAACGGCCCGACGTGCGCCTGCGCAGTTACCGTACCCTCGACGAATCGCGTGCAGCCGATGTCACGCTGAGCGGCGTGACGCTGCCCGAATCGGCTCGGCTCGGCGACGAAGCATTTCCGCTCATCGAGGACGCGGTGGATTACGCGACCGCGCTCACCTGCGCCGAAGCGTGCGGCGCGATCAAGTCGGCCAACGACGCCACGCTCGAATACGTGAAGACGCGCAAGCAATTCGGCGTGCCGATCGGCTCGTTCCAAGCCTTGCAGCATCGTTTGGTGGACATGTACATCGAGGGCGAGCAGGCGTTGTCGATGGCGCTGCTGGCGTGCACCGCCGTCGACGAGGAAAGCGACCCGGTGCAGAGAAAGCGGCTGGTGTCGGCAGCGAAGATCAGGATCGCCCAGGCGTGCCGGCGCGTCAGCCAGGAAGCGATCCAGTTGCACGGCGGCATGGGCATGAGCGATGAGATGAAGGTGAGCCACACGTTCCGCCGCCTCACCATGATTGCGCAACAGTTCGGCGATATTGACCATCATCTCGAACGCTTCGCTGCGTGCGAAGCGGCGGAAGGAGTCCCACGATGAATGCCACCAATCGACAGGTGCTGCTCGCAAGCCGGCCCGAAGGGGCGGTGACGCGCGCGAATTTCCGCATCGCCGACGCACCGCGGCCGACGCCGCAGGAAGGCGAGGTGCTGGTGCGCAACGAATGGCTGTCGCTCGACCCGTACATGCGCGGCCGCATGA
>DATKLH010000132.1:0-12272 GCA_035542515.1 Casimicrobiaceae bacterium | reverse complement strand
ATCCCGAACGAAACGTACGCATCGGCGCCGGAGCTGCTCGACGGAGCGGACCTGACGCGCACTGCCGTGCTCCTGCTCGACGTCCAGATGCCGGCCATGAACGGGCTCGAGCTGCAGGAGGCGCTCAACCGACGCAACATCAAGCTTCCGGTCGTCTTCCTCAGCGGAACCGCAGGCGTTCCGACGGCAGTCTCCGCGATGCGCGCAGGCGCCTACGATTTCATCGAGAAGCCGTTCGACAATGCCGACCTGGTGGCGCGTGTTAGATGCGCACTGGCCCAGGGGATCGCTGCGCAGCAGCGCGATGCCGAGGTAAAGGAGATCATGGAGCGCATCGAGACGCTCACGCCGCGCGAGCGCGAGGTGCTCGACGTGATCGTCACGGGCAAGACGAGCAAGGAAGCGGCGCGCGTGCTGGGGACCAGCCACCGGACGGTGGAAATCCATCGCGCGCACGTGGTGCAGAAGATGCGCGCCGATTCACTCGCCGATCTGGTGCGCATGCATATGACCGTCTCTGCGCGGTTCGCCTAGCGACGCCGAGGGGCTCCCACCGCCCTCGTGGGGCTTACACGAAAATCGCGACGAGCATCGCGACCACAGCCATCGCCATGATGACGGTCGCAAGCCATCCGAGCCGCCACAGCCGCCGCTTGATCACGAACGGCCCCATGATCTCCGGGCGCACGGCCATGCGCATCATCACGGCCATGATCGGGACCGCAATCACGCCATTGAGAATGGCGGACCAGTACAAGGCCTTGATCGGATCGATCGGCGTGAAGCCGAGCGCGCTGCCCAGCGCCGTGGCGAGCGTGATGATCGCGTAGAAGCCTTTGGCTTCGGCGGGCTGATGGCTGTGACCGACGGGCCACTGCATGGCCTCGGCGACCGCGTACGCAGCGGACCCGGCAAGCACCGGCACGGCAAGCAACCCGGTGCCTATGATCCCCGCGGCAAACAATGCGAACGCGAACTCCCCCGCGATCGGCCGCAATGCGCTAGCGGCTTGCGCCGAGGTCTGGATGTCGGTGACGCCGCTGGTGTGCAGCGTGACCGCAGTGCTCACCATGATCGCCAGCGCGATCAGGTTGGAGAACATCATTCCGAGCCAGGTGTCGACCTTGATGCGATGCAAATGCTCACGGGCGTTGTCGGGCGATTCGCGCAACGGCACGTCCTGGCGATTGGCGCGCAGCTCCTCGCCTTCCTGCGATGCCTGCCAGAAGAACAGATAAGGGCTGATCGTGGTTCCGAGCACACCGACGAGCAGCATGAGATATTCGCGCGTCAGCTCGATCGGCGGCACCATCGTCGCGACCAGCAGGTCGCGCCACGGGATGTCGACGCTGATCACCACGCCCACATAGGCGAACAGCGAAAGCGTGAGCCACTTGAGCAGGGGCGCGAGCCGTTGATAGGGCAGGAACACCTGTGCTGCGATGACGATGACGCCGAAGATGACCGCGTAGACCTGGGGCCGACCGCCGGCGACGAGCTGGAGCGCCTGCCCCATCGCGCCGATGTCGGCGGCGATGTTGATCGTGTTGGCGACGAGCAGGCAGGTGACGACGAACCACAGCAGCGCCGGCGAGTAATGTTCGCGCAGGTTGCGCGCGATGCCGTAGCCGGTGACGCGCCCGATGCGCGCGCTGACGATCTGAATGCCGACCATCAGTGGCGTGGTGAGGAAGACGCTCCACACCATGCCGAGTCCGAACTGCGCGCCGGCTTGCGAATAGGTCGCGATGCCGCTCGGATCGTCGTCGGCGGCTCCGGTGATGAGTCCGGGCCCGAGACGGTCGAGGAGGTTCTTGGCGCGATCGATCATGGCGAGCCCCATGATCGGTGCGCGGCACCGCGGAGGCCGCGCGAGTATAGCAGTGGCTCGCTGTCCTCCTAGCGTCCGAGCACGACATCGTCCAGGTAGCCGACGCGGGTGCGGACGAAGCTCGCGCGCAGGTGGAACGCATCGCGATAGATCGGATCGCCGTTGTCGTCGACCGCAGGGCAGCGCGCCGCCTGGCACAGCTCCGCGACAGGATCGATGACGCGCGCGCCGGCCTCGCGCGCGATACGCTCGAGCGGCTGCAGGATCGCTGCGGCGTGCTGCGTCCACCACGCACGATCGAGCCCCTCGGTGCGCAACTCGACACCGCCGGTCCAGCGTCGATGCAGGACGTAGCGCGGATCGAGCGAAACGCCGGCCGGGATATTGAGCACAACGACAACCTGCTTGCCTTGCTGCTTGAGATCGCGCAGCGTCCGGCCGAACGCTTCCAGCGCGGCGGCGAGCGTCGCACTGTTGGCGTCGAGCGGTTGCGCACGACCATCGAGCATGAACGTGTAGTCCGGCGAACCGACGTAGCCGGGCCACTGGGCCGCGATCAGCACCGTCGAAACCGACGGGTCGCGCGCGAGCCTCAGCGCGCTTGCGATGAAATCGGCACAGCCTGTGCGCGAGATCGATTGCACACCGGGCAGCGGCGGGCAATTGCCTGTCGTCGCGAACGACACTTGCACTTCCCGCTCCGCATTTCCGCGTACCAGGGCATCGATCCGCGGCGCGTATTGCTGAGCGATGCTGTCGCCCAGGATGACGACCTTGCGCAGGCCGGTGCCGATCGTGTAAACCCGGAGGCCATCGGCAGTCGTCTCGGTCCTGAAGCGTGCGCCGGGAAAGTCCCAGTCCTGTGCGGCACGATCGAAACGCGCGAGCGTTGCGTCATCGATGCGCGGCGCCACGAAGCCGTTCGCGACGAGCCATCCCGCAGCACCGACGAGCGCCATGATCGCGACCAGCGGAATCGCGACGCGAGCCGACCGGGCTCGAAGAGGACGTTCGATCCACCGGTAAGTCGCAACAGCCAACGCGACGGCGATGGTCAACGCGATGGCCTTCTGCGCGGCACTCTCGCGGCCGGCTTCGACGATGCGCAGGAGGGTCAGCGCAGGCCAGTGCCACAGGTAGAGCGGATAGCTGACGAGCCCTATGCCTACCGGCACGCGCGACGCGAGAACGACGCGGTTGATAAAGGCCTGCGGACCCGCAGCGATCACGCAGCAGGTTCCGATCACCGGCAGCAATGCCCAGCCGCCGGGGAAATGTCGATCGCGATGAACGATTGCAAACGCTGCGATGACCAGTGCGATGCCTGTCCACGCCAACGCATCGCCCATGCGAGGCATCGGCTCTTGCGCACCATCGGATGAAGCGCCGACCACGCGCTGAGCGAGGATCCCGCCGGCCATCAACTCCCACCATCGCGTGGGCAGCAGGAAAAACGTCGCCGTCTCGTGATGAACCACCAGCACCGCGTTCAGGACGAACGATCCCGCCAACAGCGCACCCACCAGCCATGTCATGGTGCGCCGTGTGCTCGCGACCCACACGATGAGAAGCGGCCACAGCAGGTAGAACTGCTCTTCGACGGCGAGCGACCAGATGTGCAGCAGCAGGCTGCTTTCCATGCGCGGATCGAAGTAGCCGGCCTGCAGCCAGAACAGCACATTCACCACGAACGTCGCGGACGCTGCGGTTTGCTTGCCCAGCGCCGCGAGCTCGTTGGGCAGCAGCATGCACCAGCCGATGGCGAGCACGGCGGTGAGTACCGTGATCAGTGCGGGAAAGATGCGGCGCACGCGTCGTGCATAGAACAGCGTGATCGCGCGGGGGCGCAGGTCGGCGAGCAGCAGCCGCGTGATCAGGAAGCCGGAGATGACGAAAAAGACGTCGACGCCGACGAAGCCCCCGGGGGCGAGCGAAGGCGATGCGTGGTAGGCGACGACCGCAATGACCGCGATCGCGCGCAGGCCATCGATATCGGCGCGGTAAGCGGTTGCAGGCGCGGCCCGGACGCCCGCGCGTTGCGCTGCTTGCGTCAGAGCGGTTGCAGCTGGCGCGTCATCGACGCATCCACGGCAGCCAGCGCGGTCATGTTGACGATGCGGCGCACCGTCGCCGAAGGCGTGAGGATGTGCACCGGTCGCGCCACGCCGAGCAGGATCGGGCCGAGCGTGACGTTGCCGCCCGCGGCGACCTTGAGCAGGTTGAAGGCGATGTTTGCCGCGTCCAGCGTGGGCATGATCAGCAGGTTCGCCTCGCCTTTGAGGCGCGAGTTCGGGAATACGCTCTGGCGGATCGATTCGGACAGCGCGGCATCGCCGTGCATCTCGCCGTCGACTTGCAGGTCGGGGGCATTGGCGGTGAGCAGCGCGAGCGTGCGGCGCATTTTGCGTGCCGAAGCGTGATCGCTCGTGCCGAAGCTGCTATGCGACAGCAAGGCGATATTGGGCTCGATGCCGAAGCGGCGGATCTCCTCCGCGGCGGTCATCGTGATCTCGACCAGCTCGTCGGGCGTGGGATCGGCGTTCACGTAGGTGTCGGCGATGAAGATCGTGCGCGAAGGCAGGATGACCGCGTTCATCGCCGCGTAGACGTGACTTCCCTTGCGCAGGCCGACGGCCTGGTCGACGTAGGTCAGGTGCTGCGGATAGGTGCCCACGGTTCCGCAGATCATCGCGTCGGCTTCGCGACGCTTCACCATCATCGCGCCGATCAGGGTGGGTCGCTGGCGCACCTCCATCTTGGCCTGCTCCTGCGACACGCCGCGTCGCTGCACCAGCTCGTAGTAGTGCGTCCAGTATTCGCGGTAGCGCGGATCCGACTCCGGATTGATCATGTCGAAGTCGACGTTGGGCTGGATGCGCAGTCCGAAGCGCTCGATGCGCTGCGCGATGACGCTCGGACGCCCGACCAGGATCGGTCGTGCGAGCTTCTCGTCGACCACCACCTGCGCCGCGCGCAGCACCCTCTCCTCCTCGCCCTCGGCGTATGCGACGCGGCTCAGCTCGCGTTTGGCGGCCTGGAAGATCGGCTTCATCAACAGGCCCGAGTGATACACGAACTGCATCAGCCGGTCGCGATACTGATCGAAGTCCGCGATCGGTCGCGTGGCCACGCCCGATTCCATCGCGGCCTTGGCAACCGCCGGCGCGATGGTGACGATCAGCCGCGGATCGAACGGCTTGGGAATCAGGTAGTCGGGGCCGAAGCGCATGTCCTCGACACCGTAGGCGCTCGCGACGATATCGGACTGCTCGGCCATCGCGAGATCGGCGATGGCGCGCACGCACGCGAGCTTCATCGCCTCGTTGATGGTGGTCGCGCCGACATCCAGCGCGCCGCGAAAGATGAACGGGAAGCACAGGACGTTGTTCACCTGGTTGGGAAAGTCGGAGCGCCCTGTCGCG
The DNA here is from genome assembly GCA_035542515.1 of Casimicrobiaceae bacterium. GTDB lineage: Bacteria > Pseudomonadota > Gammaproteobacteria > Burkholderiales > Casimicrobiaceae > VBCG01. The sequence continues at coordinate 7,019 of DATKLH010000132.1, read as the reverse complement.
ATGATCGCATCGGGGCGAGCCGCCTTCGCGAGATCGGGCATGATCTCGGGCTCCGGATTCGCAAGCGCGAGGATGAGCGGGTGGGCTGCGAGCTTGGGCAGCCATTCGGGCTTCAGCACGCGACCGGCGGAAAGACCGAGGAATACGTCGGCGCCATCGAGGATCTCCGGCAGCGCGCGCGCGGTCGTGCGCTGCGCATAGCGCGCCTTGTTGTCGTCCATTTCCTCGGTGCGCCCCGCGTACACCACGCCCTTGATGTCGCTCACCCAGATGTTCGCGGGACGAACGCCCAGCGACACGAGCAGGTCCAGGCACGCCAGCGCCGCCGCGCCGGCGCCCGACGCCACGACTTTCACGTCCTCGAGCTTCTTGCCGACGACGCGCAAGCCGTTGAGCACGGCCGCGCCGACGATGATCGCCGTGCCGTGTTGATCGTCGTGGAACACCGGAATGTGCATGCGTTCGCGCAGCTTGCGCTCGACGTAGAAGCATTCGGGTGCCTTGATGTCCTCCAGGTTGATGCCGCCGAAGGTCGGTTCGAGCGCCGCGATGATGTCGACCAGTCGTTGCGGGTCGGTTTCGTTGATCTCGATGTCGAAGCAGTCGATGCCGGCGAACTTCTTGAACAGCACCGCCTTGCCTTCCATGACCGGCTTGCCGGCGAGCGGACCGATGTTGCCAAGGCCGAGCACCGCTGTCCCGTTGGTCACCACGCCGATCAGATTGCCGCGCGCGGTCAGCGTCGATGCTTCGGCCGGGTCGCGCTTGATCTCGTCGCAGGCGGCGGCCACACCCGGGGAATACGCAAGGGCCAGGTCGCGCTGGTTCACCAGGGCCTTGGTCGGCGTGACCGAGATCTTGCCCGGCGGCGGGCGACGGTGATAGGCGAGCGAATCCTGGCGGATGTCCTGGTCGGCGGGCATGGGAGTTTTCGGAGGAGTTAACGAGATATCCGCCGCGCAATGGCACCGCGGATCGTGGGCCGCGGTGAAATATTACGCCGCTACTTCTGAGGCCGTACGCGATGGCCCGTCAGTATGCATACCTGCGTGTCTTTATTTCGCGAGCGGCGCAGGGCCGCCCCAAGCTGCTCGCGCTGATTCCAATCGGGCGAAAGTATCGTGCGCGCCGCGCCGCCGCACATCGCAAGCCGCGATGAAAACCGGCGCGCGAAACTTTCGCCCGTTTCAGACGCCCGTAACGTCCAGGAACTCTTCCGGGGAAACGCGCAGCGCAGCCCCGGTCGGGCACGCGCGCACACAAGCCGCTCCGCCCTTCAGGCCCTTGCACATGTCGCACTTGACCGCTTTCTTGATCATCGACTTGTCGTAGACCTTGGTCTCCACGCCCGGCTCGTCGCCCTCACCGGTGAACAGCCAGCGCCACAGCGAAGGCCGTTGTCGATTCGGATTCGCCGGCGCGAGCTGGATCACCCCGTAAGGACAATTGCGCTGGCAGTTGCCGCAGCCGATGCAGGTTTCGTCGATGAACACTTCACCGTCGGGCGCGCGATGGATCGCGTCGGGCGGGCAATCCTTCATGCAATGCGGATGCTCGCAATGCCGGCAGGAGGTCGGCACGTGGATCTGCGCGTAGGTCGGACCGGCCTCGCGATCCAGACGCGAGGTCCCGTCGTGGGTGTCCGCGCACGCCTTCTCGCAGTTGTTGCAGCGAACGCACAGGCTTTCGTCGATCAGCAGGACGTCGGTCGCTTCGCCGATACCCTGCTGCATGAGGTAGGTGATCACGCTGCCGTGCTGCGCCAGCGCCTCGGAAGTCACGTTGGCGCGAATGCGCTCGAGGAAGCGCGCCTGGACCTGTTCCTGCAGCGCCGGCAATCGCTCCATCGTCTGCTTGAAGCGCGCACCATCGAGCACGATCGCCTCGGCAGCCACGGCGGCACGCACGGTTGCCATGCGCGGAGCCTCGGCAACCAGCGACATCTCACCGACGTAGTTGCCGGCCGCGACATACGCGGTCACGACGTTCTTCGGTCCGATCCGACGCTCGATGGTGACCGAGCCGCGCCGGATGAGATAAAGACCGTCGGCGACATCGCCTTCGTTGAACAGCACTTCTCCAGTGGCGTACTTGCGCAGCTGCGCGCCCTCGACTAGCGCGGCGAGATCGTGATCGCTCAGGTCCTGCGACAGATACGCGCGCACCGCGCGCTTGAGCAGCACCTCGTCGATCTGGTGACGAACCGACTCGACCGACGCGATGAGCTTGAGCATCGAGCGGCGCGGCGTCTCGATGAGGATGCAACCTTCGCCGGCCTTGACTGTGGCTGCGCGGCGCCTTCCCGAAATGAGCCCGAGCTCGCCGAAGTACTCGCCTGCGTTGAGGCGGACCCAGCGCGCCTTGGGCGTGCCTCCTTCGATCTCGACCGCAACGCTGCCCTGCACGATCGAATAGAAGGTGTTGGTGTAGTCGTTGCGTTCGAAGATGATCTCGCCGGCGCGCGGGGCGCGGATCTCGCTGTCCAGCATGAACTCGCGCAACTGCAGCGTGGTGATTCCGGAGAGCAGCGGCACGTTCGCCTGGATACGCCTGAGACCGTCGCTCACCGTCGGCGCGAAAGTCTTGAACTTCGCCATCAGCAGCGGCTCGTCGGCGGGCTCGACCTTGCGACCGAGGATCGTCTCGACCACCTCGTAGCCCTGGTTCATCGCCTGCTTGATCAGCGGATAGCCACCGAGCGCGCCGACGATGTACAGGCCGGGAACGTTGGATTCGTACGTCTCCGACAACTGCGGCACCGCACCCGGATCGTTGTTCGGGAACTTGATGCCGAACGATTCGACGAGCTTGCGCGGCGGTGTCGCACCGAGCCGCGCGATGATGCGATTGCACGGGATGGGCTCGACCCCCTCGGGCGTCTTCGCATGGAACACGCCGGGGAAGCCGGCGCCAGGCGTGGCTTCCACGCTCTCGGCCGCCGCGCGGTAACGGCACTCGAGCTTGCCTTCCTTGATCGCCGCGAGGACCAGCGCGAGGTTCGCTTCCTTGCAGCGCGTGAACTCCTCGTTGCGATTGATCATGATCACGCGGTTCTGCCTGGCGAGCGCGAGCGCGTTCTCGATCGCAGCATCGCCTGCCCCAACCACCACGATGGTTTCGTCCTCGAACGCGTCCGGATCGTCGAGCTGGTAGGCGACGAAGTCGAGGTTCTCGCCGGCGACGCCAAGCTTGCGCAGGTTGCCCTGCAGGCCGATTGCCAGCACGATGGCTTCAGCCTGCACCGGGTCGCCCCGTGCGACCTTGAGCTTGAAGTCGCCGCGCGCGCCGCTGATCTCGCCGACCTGCGCGCCATAGCGAAGGTTGATGCCGTACTTGCGGATCTGGTCGTCCCACGTGCCGAGGATCTTCTCGCGCGTGCCCGCTTCGAACGACATCGGCGAGCGGAGGGGCAGGACGGATGGCTCGGCCATCACGTACTTGCCCTTCTGGTACTTGTAGATCGTGTCGGCGGCGTGATCCTCGGCTTCGAGGAGGACGTGCGCGACGCCGAGCTCGGCGGCGTGCGCCGCGGCGCTGAGCCCTGAGGGGCCGCTGCCGACGATGGCGATCTTGAACATCGAAAAGCGGGTTCAGGGGCTGGGGGTCAGGGGTTAGTGTGCCTGCGTTCCAACTGGCAGTCGATGCGCGAATTCGGCACCGTCGTCGGTATGACGTCGCCGCTCCCGGCTCCCCAACCCCTATCCCCTGGTCCCGCCTTCTGTCGCTAGAGGCCTACGCTCCCGCGGAACGACCGCAACGCCGCCTCGAACTGTCCCGGCTTGTAGCGCTCGTCGTCGGCGACAGCGGCCTGCAGTTGCGCAAGTCCGCCGTTGACGTCGCGGGCCGACTTGAGCACGCCCTTCTGATACATGAAGTTCGCGACGCTGCCAATCGCCATCGTCGCTTGCTCCGCACCGGCGTAATCGCGATATTGGCCGTTCAATCCCTCGTCGATCAAGCCGCCGAGCACTCGGCGCATCTCGGCGGGTCCGAACTCGACGTTGGCGAGCCGCGCGATCAGGTCGTCCATTTCAGCGGAGACCTGCCGCGCGTTGGCGAGCGCGTCGCCGCCGCTCACCACGCTTTGCTGCAACCGATTCATGCTGTCGCCGACGCGCGCGCCGAACGGCGCATCGATCGCCCGAGCGATCTGACGCGCCATCAGCATCGACGAGTCGTTGAGACGCACCACGCCCGGTCCCAGTCCCGGCACGCGCGGCGCCCAGCGCTTTTCGCTCATCGGATGATGGCAGGCGTGACAGTCGAACAGCACCAGCTCCGGGAACAACCCGTCGCGGCTCCGACGCGGATCGGCGAGCACGCTCATCGATTCCTTGACCGCGAGCGCCTGCCCGATCGCCCACACCTTCACCCCGTCCCAGGTCTGCTTGCGCTTCTGCCAATCCTCGTCGGCCTTGAAGTGCGCGGGCTCGACGACGGTGAAGGTGTCGAGCTCGAAGCTCATGCGCGGATGACCCGCCCCCATGATGCGATGGGTGACGAAGCGGTCGGCGTTACCGAAGTGGCACGACAGGCACAGCTGTGCCCGGGCCACCGGATCTCCCGTATCGAACAGGCCATTGTCGATGTTGCTCGCGTGCGTCGCGCCGGTTTCCACGTGACTCGCGAGCCACCGACCGGCCGGTCCGTGACAGGCTTCGCACGACACACCATCCTCGAATTTGAAGCGCTCGCCACGCAGGTCCGCCGGCACGTTGTGCGCATGGCAATCGAGGCACACTTTCGCCTTCTGCGGGTCGCCGATGCCGAGGTTGCGCGCGATGCGTTGCGACTGCTCGTTGCCCAGGATGCGATAGGCGCGAGCGTGCTTGTCCACGCGCGACCAGGTGACGTATTCGGTCTGCAGGATCGGCGAATCCTTGAACGGCTGCACCGACCCGTGGCAGAGACTGTTGGCGCAGTTGACCACGCCCACGCTGCCATCCTTGCTCTGATAGGGCAGCGAGAGCTTGCCCGGCGCCATGGCGCTGCGCGCGGGCGCAGCGGCGGTTGGTGTGCCGGCGGGCGCAGGCGACTGCGCGAACGTCGCCGCGTTGACGCCGATCGCCAGTCCGCAGGCCAGCATCACGCGGAATTGCATCGCATTCATCGCATACCTCGTCACTTGGCCGGCGGTGCGGCAGCGGTCACCGGTCGGCCGACGAAGTCCTGCAATCGCACTTCGTCGGTCACGGTGAACAGGCTGCCGTCCGGCTTCATGTAGAACCGCTTCATCTCGTCCCAGGTGAACGGGCGCGATCCGATGCGTCCGAACACCGCGATCTGTCCACCGGTCTCGTCCACGGCGCGGTCGCGATCGAGACCCTTCGACAACGCGATGGCCGGCGATACGGTGTTGCGCCAGGCGATCAGTTGCGGCTTGGGCTCGGGCGAAAAACCGTAGAAGCGTGGCTGCGTGTCGGGCGCGGTGAGTTGCACGACCTTCAAGCCGTTCACGCCATCGGCGACATAGGCGAACAGCGACGCGTTGGTCGAGCCGACGATCACGTCGCGCGCGTCGTTCAGCTTGCCGTCCGCATCGAACTTCATGTAGAGCTTCGGCGCTTCCGGCCGCTCGACATCGACGATCGCGAGACCTTCCTTGCCGGCTGCAACGTACGCATAGGTACGGGCGACGTACAGGCGACGCGCATCGGCGAGCGGAACGCGAGCCCGCTCGACATGCCGCGGTTTGTTCGGATCGGTGACATCGACCACCGTCAGTCCGCCGCCGTCGACGACGAACAGGTAGCGGAACTGCAGCGCCGACGCCCGCACGTCTTTCAGCGGCACCACGGCGGCCAATCGCGGCTTGAGCGGATCGTCGAGGTCGACGATCACCAGGCCTGCGTCGGCGGCGATGTATGCGAAGTGTCCACCGAGAATGATGTGTCGTGCGCCCGCGAGGACGTCGTTCTCGTTCCAGGTCAGAGCACGCTGCAGGAAGTTGTTCTGCGGATCGCGATCGGTCAGCGTGTTCACGTCGATCAGGATCAGGCCTTCCACCGCGTCGGTCACCGCCGCGTAGTTGTAGATCGGATGGAACGCCTGCTCCTGGTTCTCGATGCGCATCAGGTCGCCCTGGTTGCGCAGCGGCGCAATCGACTGATTGGTCGGCAGCGCGACGCAGGTCGCATTGGTGCTCGCGACATGGGTGTTCTGGCCGAACGGCGAGAACGGTGCGGTGATGAGCTTCTGCGAGACACCCTTGTTGCCGATGCTCGCCGCGTCATAGGCGCGGAAGCCGCCCTTCCCTTCCGCGACGTACAGATATTCGCCGCGCATCTGCACGCACGCAGCAGGGCCGGGCGTGGCATGCGTGGTCGCGTTGGGCAGGCGCTTGTCGCGCGACTGATGTTGCGCGTACCAATCCGGATAGGCGTAGCGGTGCAGGTAGCTGCCGATCACGGCCTGCGGCTCGTCCCATTCGGTGACCTGCACGGCGGTGACGCTCGCCTCGCCGCCGACCCACGCGTTATAGCCGACGAAATTGACGAAGTTGGTTCCCTGCAGCATCAGCTGCGCCATGATCGCGTTGTTGTCGTTGCGCTGCGAGAGATGGCAGTCGGTGCAGGTCTTGGTCTCGGTCTTGCGTTCGGTGTGCGGGTAGTGCGGCGCGAAGGCCTGTGACGAAAAGCCACTCGCCGCGATCGGAGGCTGCTGGATGTAGATGCGCTCGCGATTGATGTTGGTCGACGACAGTATGAGCGCCGAGCTGGAGCGTATCGGCGCGATGCGGCCGCCCTTCACCGGACCGTGCTTGCCGAGCTGGAACATGTCGTCGCGCGCAACCTGCGGGTTGTAGGTCGCATAGTTGCGCGTCTCGCCGCCTTCATAGTGCTGCCGTTCGGTCTTCCAGTTCGCCTGGATCGGCAGATGGCAGCCCGCGCAGCTCGTCGTCCACGACAGGTGACAGGTGTAGCAGGTCATCTTGTCGTCGCCGTGCGCGAGATTCCTCGGATCGACGCCGGGCCCCCACTTCTGGGTCGCCGGGTCCGCGCTCATCAGCTTCGCGCGGG
>DATKLH010000131.1:0-2381 GCA_035542515.1 Casimicrobiaceae bacterium | reverse complement strand
CGTGGCGAGGCGCGCTGAACATGACCCACGGCGCGACGATGGGCGGTCACGTCGTCAAGCACGCGATCGGGCGTGCGTCGCTCGATCCCGCCGAGATCGAGGATGTGCTGATGGGCTGCGCGTTCCCCGAAGGAGCGACCGGACTCAACATCGGCCGGCAGATCGCACTTCGCGCGGGCTGCCCGGTGAGCGTCGCCGGCGCAACGGTGAACCGGTTCTGTTCGTCCGGATTGCAGACCATCGCGATGGCCGCGCAGCGCGTGATCGCGGGCGAAGGCGACGTGTTCGTCGCCGGTGGCGTGGAATCGATCTCGTGCGTCCAGAACGAGTCCAACAAGCACATGATCCACGAGCACTGGATCGTCGAGCACAAGCCGACGCTCTACTGGACCATGCTGCAGACCGCGGAAAACGTCGCGCGTCGCTATGGCATCGATCGCGAACGCCAGGACCACTACGGCGTGCAGAGCCAGCAGCGCGCCGCGCTTGCCGCCGCGGAAGGTCGATTCGCCGCGGAGCTCGTCCCGATCACGGTCACGATGGGCGTCGCGGATCGTGAAGGTGCGTTGTCGACACGTGAAGTCACGCTTGCCGCGGACGAGGGCATCCGCGCAGACACCACCTACGAAGGCGTGTCGAAGATCAAGCCCGCATTGCCGGACGGATCGATCGCCGCGGGAAACGCGAGCCAGTTCTCCGACGGCGCAGGCGCGTGCGTGGTGATGAGCGAATCGGCGGCAGCACGCAAAGGCTTGCGGCCGTTGGGCATCTTCCGTGGATTCGCAGTGGCGGGTTGCGAACCCGACGAGATGGGCATCGGTCCCGTGTTCGCGGTGCCGAAGCTGCTCGCGCGCACCGGCAAGCGCGTCGAGGACATCGACCTGTGGGAGTTGAACGAGGCCTTCGCCGTGCAGGTGATCTACTGTCGCGATCGATTGGGCATCCCCGATGAGCGACTCAACGTCGATGGCGGCGCGATCGCGCTCGGGCATCCCTACGGCATGTCGGGAACGCGGTTGACTGCGCACGCCTTGATCGAGGGCCGGCGCCGTGGCGCGCGATGGGTCGTCGTGACGATGTGCGTGGGCGGTGGGATGGGCGCTGCGGGGCTGTTCGAGATTCCTTACTGAACCGCGCGGTTCCGCAGCGGTTCGCAGTCGTTGGGTTCGCGAGTGACATCGATCGCGTCCTGGCCGCGAAGCGCCTGTCTGCTTCAGCGGTGAATGCCAGCCGCTGGCCGCCGCAGCAGTGCCGTGACGAGTCTTCGGTAGCGGTCTTGCGTCGCCCCCGATCGCGAAAGGCTACTCTCGCCTGGTCTCCCGGTTGCGCTGTCGTCTACGGGTCCAGGCCCGGTGCCTCCGTTTGCGCGGGGGCCGTGTCGAACCCGTGAATATTCGCAACGGCGGCGCGCCGGCGCTGTGCAAATCACCTGAACGTGCGCGCATAAGTCCAAGAATCTTCAACCGAATATTCGTGGGCAGGTGCCCCCGGCCACCGTCGGCCGCAAGGGCGATGGGCGGCGCTCCAGGCGACGATTCGTCCTTGCGTCCATCGGGAGAATGCGATCAACTGTAACGTACACAGTCAGTCGCGATCGTTCCACCGGAGGACTCATGCCCGACGTGATGGAAGAGCATCGAGTGGATACGCCGCCGCCGCGCGCGGCCGAACCCGCCCGCATCCTCGATCGCCTCGGGCTGCGGCGGCCGCTGCGCACAGGAAAGCGGAATCGCATCCTGCGATACACGTTGCTCGGTGTCGTGGCGGTGCTTGGCATCGTATTCGGCACTCGATGGCTTGCAATGCAAGCTCCGGCCGGCGCCGAGAAGACCGAGGACCTCAGCCTCGAAGCGCAATGGAACAAGACCATCGCGCGCCTCGGCATCGAGCCGGTGTTTCCCCCGGAAGAGGACCTCGCCGTGGGCGATCTGTTCGCGGCTGTCGTCGAGCGCGACGTGAGCGATACGTCGGGGGTGAAGGACAAGGTCGACGCGACCCCGTTCCTGGGCAAGTCGGTCAAGCTCGCACACATCGACGTTCGCCGCGATCTCGAGCAGGCCTATGCGCTGCTCCCCGTATTCCCGGACTCGACCATCCCCACCGTTCCCGCGGACATCGCCGTGAATCCGGCGCAGGTCGTGCCGCCACCCGCGCCCGGATTGTTCATGCCGGGCGCACAACGCAAGGCGCTGCCCATGGCCGCGTTCCCGGGCCTCACCATCTCGCATGCTGGCAGCGCCGCGGCCGGGGTGTCGGGAGGGGTGCATTCCCTGTTCGGTTTCGGCAGCAGCCGCGAGGACACCGAAAAGCTGATCCTTCCGCTCGTGGAGACCTATGGTCTTCCCGTCGTCAACGCGAACGCCGTGTTGCAGCGCTATTGC
>DATKLH010000130.1:0-5396 GCA_035542515.1 Casimicrobiaceae bacterium | reverse complement strand
GACGCGAAAGGCAAGGAGTGACGGCGCGTATCGCCCGGGGCATCGCACTGCCGGGATCGCGGGCACGTGAGTCGGCGCGGCAAGGCCGATGTACGAAAGTAGCAAACCTCGACAATCCCCGGTGAGGCGTCGGCCCGTCGCTTTCCACGACAGCAGCCCACGAGTTGAGACCACCCGCAGGAGTATAGCCTGCGTACGCGCTGGAGGGCGTCTCGCGTTACCGCATCACGCCGCTGCGGCTTGCGCGGTCTCGGCGAGCTCGAGTGCTTCGGCGATGTCCACGGCAACCACTCGCGATACGCCCGGTTCGGGCATGGTGATACCGATGAGCTGGCTCGCCATCTCCATCGTGATCTTGTTGTGCGAGATGAACAGGAACTGCGTCTGGCTCGACATCTCGCGCACCATCGCGCAGAAGCGATCGGTGTTCGGGTCGTCGAGCGGCGCATCGACCTCGTCCAGCAGGCAGAACGGCGCAGGGTTGATCTGGAACAGCGCGAACACCAGCGCGATCGCGGTGAGGGCCTTCTCGCCGCCGGACAGCAGGTGGATCGAGGTATTGCGCTTGCCTGGCGGCTGCGCGATGACCTGAACGCCCGAATCGAGGATTTCCTCTCCGGTCAGCAGCAACTTTGCCTGCCCGCCGCCGAACAGCGCAGGGAACAGCCGTGCGAAGTTCGCGCTGACCATGTCGAAGGTTTGCTGCAAGAGCGCCCGCGACTCGCGATCGATCTGGCGAATCGCCGCTTCGAGCGTCGCCATCGCCTCGGTCAGGTCGGCGGCCTGGCGATCGAGGTAGTCCTTGCGTTCCTGCGCCTGCTGCAACTCGTCGAGCGCGGCAAGATTGACGGCGCCGAGCTCGGCGATCGCATGGCTCAGGCGCTCGATCTCGCCGGGCAGGCCGCGTGGATGACCGAAGGCCTTCAGTGCCTCGGGCAACACCGCGACATCGGCGTGCGCCTCGGTCAATTGTTCGGTGAACTGCTGCTCGGCAAGCGTTGCCGCCTGCTCCTTGAGCTGCATCTCCTGGATCTTGCCGCGTGCCGGTTCGAGCTTCTGCTCGATGGTGAGGCGCAGCTCCTCCTGCTCGCGCAACGAAGCGCCGAGCGCTTCCAGCGCGTCGCGGGCATGGGCAAGCGCCTGCTCGGCCTGCGCGCGTGCGGCGAGCTGGCGCTGCAGAGCCTCCTCGACCGGTGTCCAGTCGATCGACTGGCGTTCGCTGCCGAGCTGCGCAAGCAGCGCTTCCTGCTGTGCGACCTGCGCTGCGAGCGACTCGCGCCGGCGATCCAGCTCGGCGATGCGATCGCGGCTGCTGCGCTCGGCGAAGCCAGCTTCCTGCGCGGCACGTTCGGCAGCGCGCAATCGCTCGCGTCCACGCGCAAGCGCAACGTCGGCTTCGTTGCGACCGGCACGGCGCCGTTCACGCTCGTGCATCTCGTCGTGCACCCTCGACTGCAGGTTGGCGATCTCGGCGGCGAGCCGGCCCTGCTCAGCGCGTTCCGCATCGAGTTGCGTCGCCACCTCCTGCGCCTCGGCCGCGAGCTGGCTGCGGCGCTGCTCGGCCGCGACGGCGGCCTGGCGCAGTTGCATGAGCTCGAGCTCGAGGTCGTGGCAGCGCCGCTGTTGCGAGGCAACGGCGTGGCTTTCCTGGTGATAGGCGTCCTGCTGGTTCTTGAGGTCGATCTCGACGGTGTCGAGCGCGGCGCGCGCATCGGCGGCAGCGATGCGCGCCGCCTCGATGGCGCCGGTGAGCTCTTCGAGCTCGCGCTGGCGCGCAAGCACGCCATGCAGCTCGCTGTCCGGTGCGAACAACGTCACGCTTTGCGCGGTGACCAGGTGCCCATGCGGTGTCACGAACGCCTCGCCAACCGCGAGCTGACCGCGTTGCGCAAGCGCCGCGCTCAAGTCTGGCCGACAGCGAATGCCATGCAGCCAGTCGGCGAGCACGCGGCCGATGGCGGGCTGCTTGAAGCGCAGCTTGGCGTAGAGGTCATCGTCACGCACGGCCCGCTGAGCAACATCGTCACCCTGCGCGCTGAACGCCGCGATACGTGCGGGCAATTGTGCGTCGTCGGCAACCCACGCGGCAACATCGCCGAGCTCGCGCGCCTGCAATGCGTTGAAGCGCTCGCGCAGCACCGACTCGAGCGCATCGTCCCAGCCGCGATCGATGTCGAACAGCTCGAACAGGCGTGCGGCGCCGGCGAGCTCGTGCGCTTCGAGCCAGGCGTCGATGTCCTTGCCGTGTCCGAGCTTCGCCTGCAGTGCGGCGAGTGCCTGTGAGCGAGCCTCCAGATCGGCAAGTCGACGACTCTCGATTTGCCAGCTCTCGCTGCGCGCGCGATGGGCCTCCTGCAAGCCCTGCACCGTTTCCTGCAAGGCGGAGAGAGATTCCTGCTTGCCGCTGAGGTCCTGCGTTTCCTGCGCGAGCTGCTCTTCGATCTGCACGACCGGATCGGTGGCCGGCACGGCGAGCGAGGCGAGCTCGCCCTGCAGACGCTGCATGCGTTCCTCGAACTGTCGCACGGTGCGCGACACGCTTTCGCGTCGCGCCTCGGCGACGCGGACCTCCTGCTCGGTCTGCGCGATGCGTTGCTGCGCTTCGTTGTGTGAAGCCGTGGCCGCGTTCAATGCCGCCTCGAGGGCCGGTATCGCGTCCTGCGCGCGGCGCTCTTCCTCCTGTGCTCGTTCGCGCTGCGCTACCGCGGTTTCCAGCGCTCGTGCGGCTGCCGTCTGTTCATCGTCGAGGGCTGCGAGCTGCGCATTCAATGCCGCGATCTGCTCGCTGATCTGGGCGACCTGCTGCGCGATCCGCGTCTCGTTTTCGCGCGCGAACGCGAGCTGCTGCTCGAGCCGCGAGACCTCCGCGTTCGACGCGTAGAAAGCGCCCTGCTTGTCGTGCAGCGCGTCGCCCGCGCTGTAATGCTCGGCGCGCATCGACTCGAGCTTCGCCTCGGTCGAGCGAAGCTCCGCCTGGATCGCCTCGAGCGCTGTAGTGAGGTTCGCGACCTCCGCCGCGTGGCGCTCGCGCGCACGGGCGCCTTCCTGCTGCTTCGCGTACCACAGCAGATGCTGAGTCTGCTTGAGGCGTCCTTCGAGCTGGTGGTATTCGGCCGCGACCTTGGCTTGCTGGTCGAGCTTTTCGAGCTGCCGCCCAAGCTCGAGGCGGATGTCCTCGACGCGGGCCAGGTTCTCGCGCGTATCGGAGAGTCGACCTTCGGTCTCCTTGCGCCGCTCGCGATACTTCGACACGCCCGCCGCTTCCTCGAGGAACACACGCAGCTCCTCGGGCTTGGCTTCGATCACGCGCGAGATCATCCCCTGCTCGATGATCGCGTAGGCCCGCGGACCCAGCCCGGTGCCGTGGAACAGGTCGTGGAGGTCGCGGCGGCGTACCGGGATGTTGTTGATGTAGTAACTGCTGTCGCCGTCGCGCGTGAGCACGCGCTTGATCGAGATCTCCGCGTACTGCCCCCACTGGCCGCCGATGCGCCCGGCGCTGTTGTCGAAATGAAGCTCGACCGACGCGCGACCGACCGGCTTGCGCTCGCCCGCGCCGTTGAAGATCACGTCCTGCATCGATTCGCCGCGCAAAGCGGACGCTTTCGACTCGCCGAGCACCCAGCGCACGGCATCGATGACATTCGACTTGCCGCACCCGTTGGGTCCGACGATGCCCACCAATTGGCCCGGCGTGCCGATGGTCGTGGGATCGACGAACGACTTGAAGCCGGCGAGCTTGATCTGCGTTAAGCGCAAGGGGGAGGCGGGAGCGAGCGGAAAAAAATCAACCCGCGATCGACGCGGGTAGCGCAATGGCAACTGGGGTCGAATTATAGCGGAATCGACCCCGCGCGCGATGCTTCGCGCCCGCCCGATGGGTCGCCGAAAGCGCTACGCCGGCATCGCGGCGCGCTCGGGAAGCCTTCCTTCCTCGACGGCGTGGCACGCCGCGCTGGCGCCATCGCCGAGTGTGCGCAGGCGGGGCACTTCGGTCCTGCAGCGCGCATTGGCGTGCGGGCAGCGCGGGTGAAACGCACAACCGCTCGGCGGGTCCAGCGGATTGGGCACTTCGCCGGCCACCGCAGTGCGCTGGCGTCCCGGATGCAGCAGGTCGGGCACGGCATCCAGCAGCATCCGCGTGTACGGATGCGCGGGCCGGGCGAAGATGCGCCGCTTGGGTCCCATCTCCACGATCCTTCCGAGGTACATCACGCCGACCCGATCGGCAATGTGATGCACCACGGCGAGATTGTGCGAGATGAACAGATAGGTCAGACCGAGCGAGCGCTGCAGATCGCGCATGAGGTTGAGCACCTGCGCCTGAACCGAGACATCGAGTGCCGAGGTCGGCTCGTCGCAGACCAGGAATTGCGGCCTCGGCGCGAGCGCGCGCGCAATGGAGATGCGCTGTCGCTGGCCGCCGGAGAACTGGTGCGGGTATTTGCGAGCATCGGCTGGAGTCAGTCCCACTTGCGAGAGCACTTCGTCGACGCGTTCGGCAACGGTTGCGTCGATGGCGTCGGGATTGGTTTGCAGCGGCTCGGCGACGATGTTGCGCACTCGCCAGCGCGGATTCAGGCTCGCATACGGATCCTGGAAGATCATCTGCATGCGCCGACGCACGCGGCGCCGATCCGCGTTCGGCGCGACGACTGGTCCTGCGAGGGTCACGCCGTCGCATTCGATCTCGCCGCGCGTGGGCGCGTACAGGCCCACGATCAAGCGCGCCACCGTCGACTTGCCGCAACCCGATTCGCCCACCAGCCCCAACGTCTCACCGCGAGCGATGTCGAGGTCGACGCCATCCACCGCGCGCAACCACGCGCGCGGCGCGCGCTCAAGCACGCGGTCGAGCCACGGAGGCGAGACATCGAACCATCGCGCGACATCGCGCATGCGAAGCAGCGGTTCGCCGGAGGAGCTCATGTCGCCACCGGGTTCCAGCAGGCGATCCCCGTTGCGCCGGCACTGGACAGCTCGGGAACCCGATGCGGGCAGGCGCCGACGGCCCGGTCGCAACGCGGATGGAAGGCGCAGCCCGGAGGAACGGCATCGAGGCGCGGCATCGCGCCGTCGATCTGTGCAAGCCGCGCGCGATCGTCCTCCAGCGCAGGTATCGAGCGCATCAATCCGATGGTGTAGGGATGGCGCGGCGCGTGAATGATGGTCGCGACCGGCCCGATCTCGACGACTCGGCCCGCGTACATCACCGCGACGCGATCGGCGGTCTCGGCGATGACGCCCATGTCGTGTGTGATGAGCATGACGGCGGTGTGGTGCTCGCGACACAGTCGCTTGAGCAGCTGGATGATCTGCGCCTGGATCGATACATCGAGCGCCGTGGTGGGCTCGTCGGCGACGATCAGCTTGGGGCCGGCGGCCAGCGCGAGCGC
>DATKLH010000129.1:0-13415 GCA_035542515.1 Casimicrobiaceae bacterium | reverse complement strand
CTGAACCTCACCGCGCCGATCTTCAACGGTTACGCGCTGGAGGCGCAGGTCGACATCCGGACCGCGGAGCAGAACCTCGCGATCGCGCAGTACGGCACGGTCGCGGCGCGTGCGTTCAACGAAGTGGAGTCCGCGCTGTCGGCTGGTTTCGCCGCCGATGAGCGCGAGGTCATCCTGGCGCGCTCCGTCGCAAGCAATGCACGCACGCTCGAGCTCGCGCAGGTGCGCTATCGCGTCGGATCGGGCGATTTGCGTGCGGTGCTTCAACAAAGCGTCGCGCTTTACGGGGCGCGTACGTCGCTTCTGCGTGTGCAAAGCGACAAGCGCATCCAGCGCGTCAATCTGTACCTCGCGTTGGGCGGCAGCTTCGAGACGATGCAGCCGGGCGCGCAAACCGGTCAGCTCGACAGCAAGCGTCCTGAGTTCGCAGACGCGACCAGGATGCCGGCACGGTGAACGTTGATCTCCCATACCAAGTCACGCGGAACGATCTGAAAGGAAGGACCACCATGTCCAAGCAAGTTCAACGCATCATCGTCGCGATCTGCGCCTCGATGCTGGCCTCGAGCGCATTCGCGCAACAATTCGTCTATCCAGCCAAGGGCCAGTCGCCCGACCAGCAGAAGAAGGACGAGTCCGCATGTTCCCAGTGGGCCATGCAACAGAGCGGGTACAACCCCGCGAGCCCGCCGCCGGCGACTGCTTCTGCGCCACCGACCACTGCGACCGGTACGCAGCCGGGCGCGGGCGCACGCGGCGCAGCGCGCGGTGCGGTGGTAGGCGGAATGATGGGCGATGCAGGTGCCGGTGCGGCGGCGGGCGCTGTCGCAGCGCGCGGTCAAAGCCGACGCGACAACGCGGCCCAGCAGCAGCAGGCCGCAGCGCAGGCGCAGAGCACGCAGTCCGCCGGGCAGGCCGCTTATGCGAAGGCACGCGCCGCGTGTCTCGAAGGCAAGGGCTACACGGTCAAGTAAGCCGGCGATGGTGTGGGCACCGACACCGGGGTTCGCACGCACAAGGCGTAAACAGGGACTTGGAGCGCGCATGATCAATGACTTTCGTACGGCTGCAACCGCGAATCCTCGCAGCACATGGCTGGTGCTGTTCGCGGCAATCATCGTCTTCGTCATTGCAGTCAATGCAGGAGCCCAGGCGCCAGCGGCGCCTTCGGGCGCGGCGCCTCCGCCGTCCGCCGAGGAGCTCGACAAACTCGTGGGCCCGATCGCGCTCTATCCCGACGATCTGGTCGCGATCATCCTGCCGGCGTCGACCAATCCGCTGCAGCTCGTGCAGGCCGATCGGTTTCTGGACAAGCGCAAGTCCGATCCGAAGCTTCCCCTCGACGACAGGTGGGACGACCCGGTGAAATCGCTGCTCAACTATCCGGACGTGGTCAAGATGATGAGCGCAGACCTCGACTGGACCACCGCGCTTGGCGAAGCCGTCGTCGCCGACCAGGGTGCAGTGATCGAGGCGGTTCAGGCGTTTCGCCGCAAGGCGAAGGCCGCAGGAAACCTCAAGTCGGACGACAAACAGGTCGTGAGGGTCGAAAAGGAGATCGTCTACATCGAGCCGGCCGACCCGCAAGTGATCTATGTGCCGCAATACAACCCGACCACCGTGGTGGTTCAAAGTGCGGTGCCGGCATACGCCTACTACCCGACGCCGTACCCGTCGTACTACTACCCGTACCCGCCCGGCGCGGCGCTAGCCACCGGCATCATCTGGGGCGCGGCGATCGGGGCGGCCTGGAGCGGCAACCACTATGGTTGCTGCGGGGATACGAACATCAACGTCAATCGCAACACCAACATCAATTCCGGCAACCGCAACACCGCGCGTCAGCAGCCGGCGGGTGGTGGCAGTGCGTGGAAGTCCAACAAGCAGCCCGGCCAGGTCAGCGGCTCGGTTGGCAGAAGCGCCTCCAACACGCGTCCGGGCGATGCACGTGGTGGCGCGGCGGGCGGCGCGGGACGTGCTTCGGCGCAACCCACCGGCGCCGGTCGGGGCGCTGGCTCGGGCGGTGATGCCTTCGGCGGATATGGGTCCGGACGGCAGGCGCAGATGGACAGCTCCCGTGGTGCTTCGAGCCGCAGTTCGGCGTCCAGTGCGGGCGTGCGCGCGAGCCCAAGCAGCAGCGGCGCGTCACGCTCGATGTCGAGTGGTGGCGGCGGTGGTGCGCGTGCTGGTGGAGGCGGTGGCGGTGCGCGTGCTGGTGGAGGCGGCGGTGGTGGGCGTGGTGGTGGCGGCGGTGGGCGTGGCGGCGGCGGTCGTCGTTGACGCGCGGAGCATCCACA
Organism: Casimicrobiaceae bacterium; assembly: GCA_035542515.1. Taxonomy (GTDB): domain Bacteria; phylum Pseudomonadota; class Gammaproteobacteria; order Burkholderiales; family Casimicrobiaceae; genus VBCG01. The sequence goes on along the minus strand of DATKLH010000129.1, from coordinate 11,118 downwards.
TGCGCACATTCCTTTCCATCCAAAGCAAGGCATCGCACATGAACATCTTTCGCTTGGGGTCACTTGTGCGCCGGCTTGCGCTGGCGCTGATCGTGGCCGTTCCTCTGACAGCGATCGCAGCTCCGCAGGAAACCTTCGCGACGCCGGACGCCGCGGTCGACGCGCTGATGACCGCGCTGCAGAACGACAGCGACGCGTCGCTGCTCGCGATTTTCGGCGACGAGCACCGGGACTTGATCGTCTCCTCCGATCGCGCTGCATCCAGCGCGACCCGCGCGAAGGCCCTTGCCGCTATGCAGACGCTGCGTGTGCTGGAGGAGCCGAGCGCGGATCGCCGAGTGCTGGTGATCGGCGATCAAGCCTGGCCGTTCCCCATTCCCATCGTGCGCGCCGGCGATCGCTGGCGCTTCGCTACCGAGGACGGTGCCGAGGAGCTCGTCAATCGCCGCATCGGCGGCAACGAGCGCAATGCCATCTACGTGCTGCACGCGTACATCGACGCCCAGCGCGCGTACGCGGCGCGCGACCGTGACGGCGACCGCGTGCTCCAGTACGCGCAGAAGCTCGCAAGTACACCGGGCAAGCACGACGGACTGTACTGGGCTGCCGATGCTTCGAAGGGCGAAGAGGAGAGTCCATTCGGGCCCCTGATCGCCGAAAGTTCAGCCTACCTCAAGGGTCACGTCGCAGGCGATCCGTACCGCGGCTATTACTTCCGGATCCTGACGCGGCAGGGCAAGCATGCCGCCGGCGGTGCCTACAGCTACGTCATCAACGGGCGCATGATTGCCGGCTTCGCCGCCGTCGCCTATCCGGCGCAGTACGGAAATTCGGGGGTCATGACCTTCATCGTCAACCAGGATGGCGTGGTCTACCAGAAGGATCTAGGAGCGCAAACGGCCGCGCACGCGAGGAGCATCACTCAGTTCGATCCCGGTCCCGGTTGGGAGGCCGTTGCGGACAAATGAATCTTCGCTGACGGCGGTCGTGTGCACGTCATGCCTGATCCCTCATCGATCGGCCGATGGATGGCACGCGTCGTCGAACCTCGGTTCTCGCTGAACCTTCCGCCCATCCCAAGAAAAGGAGCACCTATGTTCAGACAAGTGATCGTTGCGACAACCTTTGCGTGTGCGAGTCTCATCGCATTGCCCGCGCTCGCTCAAGCGGCAGGCACTACCGTGACCAGAACGCCCGGCACGGTCGAGGCGGTCCACACCGAGAACGTAACGGCGACCATCAGCGCCATCGATGCGAAGACACGCCAGGTGATGCTCAAGGGACCGCAAGGCAAGGAGTTCGCGGTCGAAGCAGGGCCGGAGGTGAAGAACTTCGCGCAGCTCAAGGTCGGCGACCAGGTCGACGTGCAGTATGTCGAAGCGGTTGCCGTTCAGCTCAAGAAGGGTGGCGGCGCACCGGTGGTGGCTTCGCAGCAAGGCGGTATGGTGACGGCGAAGCCGGGCGCCAAGCCGGGTGCGGCAGCCGGTCGCCAGGTCAGCGTGGTGGGTGACGTTATCGATCTCGACCCGGCAACACGCACGGTCACCGTCAGGGGACCGCAGCGCACCGCATCGTTCGTCGTCGAAGATCCCGAGCAGTTCAAGCTTATCGCGAAGGGCGATCACATCCAAGCCACCTATACCGAAGCGTTCGCCGTCGCGGTGACCGAAGCACCCAAGAAGAAGTAGAAGGCCCCCTGCGCCGGTGATTCCGGCGCTCCCGTGCCCGCGAGCGCCGTCCCCGGCTCGCTCGCGGGCTATTTCGTTCGACCCTAAGCGTTGCAGAGCGCTGCGCGCGTTCGCACCAGGTCCCTCGATAAGTGCGGCGCTCCGCGAAGCGCGATGTTCATTCGCTGATGCGTATCACTGCTTTCATGGTTTGAAACGATAAGCGCACGTTCCCGCAGCGATGCCAATGAGAGGGTCGCGCCCGATCAACGAGTTGGTTTGCCCTGTCAGTCATGCAATTCCCGTCGTGTGCAAGCGTCGATCGTAGCAACCGCTTGAATGCGTCTGATGCGCTGCACGCATCGTTCGTGCGCGCCGGACTCGCGTTGTTGCTGCTCGTGTTCGCATCGACTGCGCTTGCGCGCCCCACGGTGTGCCTCGTGCTCTCGGGTGGTGGCGCGCGCGGTGCCGCGCACATCGGCGTACTCAAGGTGATCGAGGAGCTTCGCGTTCCCATCGATTGCATCGCCGGCACGAGCATGGGCTCCATCGTCGGCGCGGCCTACGCGGGTGGCATGAGCATCGATGAGATGCAGAAGGCGATCGGGCAGATCTCCAGCCGCGCGCTGTTCACCGAGAAGTTGCCGCGCCAGGAGCAGGCGATACGGCGCAAGCTCGACGACCGATCGATCCTCTTCGGTCTCGAGCTCGGACTCCGGGACGGCGATTTCCACCTGCCCAAGGGCGCGATCACCGGCGTGCAGTTGGAGACGGTGTTGCGTGGCCTCGTGAAAGCGGAAGGTTATCGCCGCTTTGACGAGCTCCCGATCCGCTATCGCGCCGTCGCGACCGACCTGGTCACCGGAAGAGCGGTCGTGTTCGACCATGGCGAGCTCGCCAACGTGATGCGCGCATCGATGTCGGTGCCCGGCGTCATTGCGCCGGCCGAGATCGACGGCATGATCCTGGTCGACGGTGGCCTGACCGACAACCTGCCGGTCGACGTCGCTCGCGCGATGGGTGCCGACGTGGTCATCGCGGTGAACCTGGGAACGCCGCTCATGAAGCGCGACGAGCTCACTTCGGTGCTCGGTGTGACGGCGCAGATGATCAACATCCTGACCGAGCAGAACGTCCGAGCATCGCTCGCATCGCTGCGTCCGGGCGACATCCTCATCGAACCGGAGCTCGGCGACTTCTCCGCGGCCGACTTCGACGATCTGCCCAAGACCATTCCGATTGGCGTGGCGGCGGCGCGCAAGGTGGCCGAGCGTCTTGCCGCGCTGTCGTTGCCCGCCGAGGAATACGCGGCGCTACGTCATCGACAGCTCACGACCGTGGTCGCCGATCAGGGGCAGGTGGTCGACGAGATCCGCTTCAACAAGATGGCGCACGTGAATCCCGATGCCATGCAGGCGCTGGTGCAGACGCAGCCCGGTCAGCCGATCGACCAGCGCAAGCTCGATCGCGACATGCTCCGGCTGTTCGGGACCGGCGATTTCGAGCACGTGAACTACCGGCTGCTCGAGGAGGCGGGACGTCGCGTGCTCAACATCGACGCGGTCGAGAAGTCGTGGGGACCCAATTACCTTCGATTCGGATTGGGCCTGGGCTCCGACCTGCAGGGCGACGCGTTCTTCAATATCGCGGCGAGCTACCGGCGCACCTGGATCAACAGTCTCGGCGGGGAGTGGCGCAGCGATGTGCAGATGGGCCGTACCACGCGCCTCTACACCGAGCTCTATCAGCCGCTCAACGTGCAGGGCCACTGGTTCGTCGCGCCGAGCGCGGAACTGGAGCGCAGCAGCGTCGACTTGTTCCAGGGTTCGCAACGCATAGCGCGGTACAAGGTCCGCAATGCGAACGGCGAACTCGACCTGGGCGCCAACCTCGGACCCTATGGCGAAGTGCGCCTGGGCTACCTTGGCGGCGCCGTGAATGCTTCGCTCGACACCGGACCCGACGAGCTGGCGCCGCCCAACGATCGCATCAGCCAGGGTGCGCTGGTTCTGCGCGGCGTCGTCGATCAACTCGACAACGCGAATTTCCCACGCTCCGGCTACGCCGGCACTGCGCACGTGTTCGCTTCACGCGGGTCGCTTGGCGCGACCGACGATTACACCAAGTGGGACGCCGACTTCATCGGCGCGTATTCGATCGATCGGCACACCTTCCACGTCGCACTGAAGGGCGGTGGCGCCATCGGCAGCGGCGATCTGCCGCGCTACGACCTGTTCCAATGGGGCGGCTTCCTGCAACAGTCCGGGTACCCGCTCGGTGCGCTGCTCGGCGAACGTCTCGCGTTCGGGCGCTTCGTGTATACCTACAAGTTGCTCGACCGCACGTTCCTCGATGGCGTCTACGCGGGCGTGTCGCTGGAAGCCGGCCACATGGGACGGCCGCTCGTATCGGGAAGTCCCACGGGCGTGCTCAAGTCATCGGCCGTGTTCCTCGGGTTCGATACGCTGATCGGCCCGCTCTATATCGGCTATGGCCGCGCCGCTGACGGGAATCAGAGCGGGTATCTGTATCTCGGCCGACCGTGAACGATTGCTCACGCGATGGTCGCTCCAACCCTTCGACCAATAACCCTACGCGAGCCCATATGATTCCCAGCCCAAGACTTGCAGCCTTCGCGATCGCCCTGTTGAGTCCAATGCCGCTTGCGGCGTTCGAGGCGTTCCCGACGCTCGAGGCGACCGAGTTCGTCGCACCGGACGTGTTGAATGGACCGCATTACAAAGTGGCACCGCAGGTAACCATCGACAGTTACCTCGCGAAGTTCGAGATCCAGTCCGACTACGGAACGTTGACTGCATTGGGCAGCGAGATGCTGCGCGTCCGGTTGCGCGAGTTCCCTGCGATTGCAAGCCTCAGCGAAGTGAGCCAGACCAAGGCGTTCACCGACGCGGTCGCGAAGGGTGCGCAAGCACCGGTCGATTTCGCCAAGACGCTCGCCACCGATCCGCAAAAGGCAGCCTCGAACGTGGCGAGCGGCGTGGGAGCCCTGTTCAGCAGCGCGGGACGCGCGGTCAAACAGGCCGCGACGTCGGTGAGCGACAAGACGAGCGATACCACGGGCAACCCATCTTCGTCCGGTGGCGCGACGTCGTTCACCGACGATCCGATCGGCTACAACAAGGCCAAGCGCGAATGGGCGAAAAGGCTCGGTGTCGATCCCTATTCCACCAATCCGCTCCTGCAGGAAAAGCTCTCCGCCGCCGCGCAGGCATCGTTCGCCGGCGGCTTCGCGATGGGACTCGCGGTCGGTGCGGTCATCGGACCGGCGCAATATGCGGTGGATCTCGAGCAATCGACGCGTGACGCCGTGTGGGATCGCTCGCCGGGCGAGCTCGAAGCGAGCAACGAGGCGACGCTCGCCTCGATGGGCATCACCGGACGACCGGTGCGTGACTTCTTACGTACGCCATCGTTCACGCCCACGTTGTCGACCGCGCTGGTTGCGGCACTCAAGGATCTCTCGCACGCGCGCGGGGCGGCAGCGGTGATCGCGGCGGCGCCGAGCGTTGCATCCGAAGTGCAGGCGCGGTTCATGGTCAACGCGCTGCATCTCCTGCATGCGTTCGGTGAGCGCGGCGATCCCGTCACTGAATTGCGCATGAGCGGTCGCGTGCCGATTGGAATCAGCAAGAGCGGTGTGGTCGTCGTTCCCGCAGCGCTCGACTACCTGCCATGGACCGAACAGCTCGCAACGTTCGTGAATCGCAAGGACGTCGCGGGCAAGCGACATGTGCTGCTCGTGACGGGTCGCGCGAGCGACATCGCGCGCCGGGAGCTCGCGGCGCGTCAGTGGCAGATCGAGCAGGCGACGCTCGGCACTCGCTAGCCGCTCGCGTGGAGCGGCCCGTTGTGCCACCTGCCGCACGACTCGGGGCGCCAATCCTTGAGTGTCGCGGCGCATTTCCCCTCGGCCATGCCTATCGCGAGGTGTGCGGCCGGTCGCGTCGGCCCGCGCACCCATCGAACATCCATCGAGCGGGAGGGTGTCGTGCCCTCAGGCGCGCAATAGCCGGGTCGCAAAGGCCTTCCGACCGATGATCGGTCGTCAAGGTGGCATTGATTGATGTCAAACTGGATCGGTGCCATCGCCGCTATTGTTCACGGCCCTCGCAAGGCAACGGTGGTGAACAAGCTTGCGCATGGGAGGCGATACGCGCCTGCGCGGCGCGAGTCTACTTCCGCGTTCAACCCGGCGGCATAGCATCGCCAACCGGTTTCGCTGGCTGGTATCGCAAGTTCCTCGGTCGGGTGGGGGTTGCCGGCTTTCCGCGGCGTCCGGCCGAGGCTTCGAGCACTTTCACGAGCACCCTCGGTCGGGCGCTGCTGGAGCTGCGTGTCGACGCTCACACCTGCGCCGGCCCCTGCGGAACTCCGGCTGCGCACCAACTTGACGCAGGTGGACATTCCCCCGGACAATCCAGGTCCACTCATTCGAATGACTAGGACGACTCGTGCACACGTTCGTCGCGATTTGGCGCCGATGCCTCGCCGCGGCGTTGCTCGCCGGCATCGTTTCGTCGCCGGCCTTTGGCGAAGCGACGCAGGTCAGGATCGGCAGGGCCTTGAGCATCGGCTATCTGCCGCTCATGGTGATGGAAGACCAGCGTCTGCTGGAGAAGCATGCGAAAGCGGCGGGACTGGGCGACGTCACCGTCGAGTACGTGGCGCTCACCGGTGGTTCGGCGTTGAACGACGCGCTGCTCGCCAATTCGCTCCAGATCGCATCGGGTGGAGTGGCCCCGTTCCTGCTGCTCTGGTCGCGGACGCAGGGTAACGCGGGTGTCAGGGCGCTGAGCCCGTTCAATTCGCTGACGCTATATCTCAACACGCGCAACGCCGAGGTTCGCAGCGTGCGCGATTTCTCGGCGCACGACCGCATCGCGGTGCTCACGTCGAAGTCGTCGATCCAGGCGATCCTGCTCCAGATGGAGGCGGCCAGGGCTTTCGGACAGGACAACTACACCAAGCTCGATACGCTGACGGTCTCGATGCCGCTCGCCGATGCCGCGGCGCAGCTGATGACCGGTTCGAAAGGATCGATCACCGCGGATTTCACGCTTCCGCCGTTCTCCTACCAGGAAATCGCCACGCCGGGCATCCGCAACCTGATCACGTCCAACGACATCCTGGGCGGGCCGGCCACGTATACGATGGCCTATACCACCTCGGCGTTCTTCAACGCGAATCCCAAGCTCAATGCCGCCTTCGTGAGCGGACTCAACGAGGCGATCGACATCATCAACCGGGACCGCAAGCTCGCCGGCGACATCTTCGTACGGGTCTCGAAATCGAACACACCGCGCGCCACTGTGGATCGCATGCTGTCCGATCCCAACATCACCTTCGAAACCGTCCCGCAGAGACTGGGCAAGTTCGCGGAATTCATGCATGCGATCGGCACGTTGCGGACGCTACCTGCGTCGTGGAAGGACCTGTTCTTCCCCGGTGCTGTCCAGGACGGGAAGGGCAGCTAGGCGATGCGCGGTCCGGTGTTGCAGCCAGGAGTGCGATCGTGAAACCGCGCGTGCTTCGAGTGGCCAACGGGCTCGCCGCCCGTGTCGAGGATCTGGATCTCACGCAACCGCTCGACGACGAGAGCTTCGCCTGCGTGCATCGCGCGCTGCTCGACCACCTCGTGGTGATCCTGCCGAATCAGGACATCACACCCGAGCAGCACATCACGTTCAGCCGGCGCTTCGGCGAGCTGGATCGACACGAGTCGTTGCCGCATTATCGGCATCCCGACCATCCGGAGATCCTGCTCATCACTAATCGCACGATCAACGGCAAGCCGTCGGAAACGCGCAACACCGGTCGTCAGTGGCACATCGATTTGTCGTACACGCTGCAACCGTCGCTCGGCTCGCTGCTCCACTGCAAGGAAATTCCCGAGGTGGGCGGCGACACGGTGTTCGCGAACATGTATCTCGCGTACGAAACGCTGAGCCCCACGCTCCGATCGATCCTCGACGGGCTGCACGCGGTTCACGACTTCACCACGATCAAGGCGAACGCGAAACGCGATCCCGAGCAGCTCGCGAACATGACGCGACTCAATCCGCCGGTCGCCCAGCCCGTCGTGCAGGTCCATCCGGAAACGGGTCGCAAATCGCTGTACGTCACCGAGATGCTGACCAGCCACTTCGTCGGAATGACGGTCGAGGAAAGCAGGCCACTGCTGCAATACCTGTTCGCGCACTCGGTGCAGCCCGAGTTCACCTACCGGCATCGATGGCAGGTCGGTGACCTCGTGATATGGGACAACCGCTGCACCATGCATCTCGCGTTGTCCGACTTCGATGCTTCGGAGCCGCGTCACATGTTCCGCACGACGCTCAAGGGGACGCCGTCGGGCCGCCTGTACCGACCGGAAGCCAACGCGCAGTAGATCCGCTCATTGCGACGGCGGCGGTCGCGCGCCGATTGCGCCACGCCGCACGCGTGCATCGATCGACGTTGTCACAGCGGTCGGTCGGGCGCGTTGACACGGCGAGGCAGCCCGCGTCGTCGCAAGGCGAGCGCAGTCGCGGTGCCTGCAAGAAGCAGAGTCGTCGGCTCGGGGACTCCCGGCGGCGGAGGCGGGACGCTCGAGGAGGTCTCGCCGGTCAGCCGAAACCAGTCGAACGCGACCAGGTCGCCCGGGAAGAAGTGGTCGTAATGCAGGGATTACCGCGCCGGCGGCGTTTGCCGCGGCCAGCTCCGCCGCGCTGAGCACGTAGGTGTCTATGCCGCTGCCCTGGAAGCCTTGATTGGTGGCGAACACCTCGTCGAAGCCGTTGATCGTGAAGCCGATCGGCCCTCCCTGCGGGAGTTGCCGGTCGCCGCTCGCGACGTCGACCGTGCCCGACACGAGCGTGCCGGTGAAGGTCAACAGCACGTCCGCCTGGGTGAAGTTGTTCGCCCCGAACTGCGGAAAGATCGCCGAGTACATATCGGTGATTTGTGCACCGTTCGTGGCCGCCGCTTCCGCGGGGCTGCGTCCGTCGTAGAAGCTGCCCGCCGTGCCGGGACCTGGCCAGATGCATGTGCCGGCGGGCGCCACGTTGGGACAGCCGAATCCGAATCCGTCCATGTCGCCGACCATCACATCGATGGAGGTGGCGTGCGCGAGCACCGAAAGCGTCGACGATACGAGCGCCGTCGACACGATCGCGATCAGGTTGCTGCGACCCTGCGTCGTCATGTCGTTCCCCTTTTTCATGGAGTGCCAAGTCGGAATCGGCGAGCTCCACGGCCATCGGATGCCGTCCAACGCGAACCAGGAAGCTGGCGTTCGTAACGCGGACCTCGAACGCTTCGTGGGTCTTCCTGATCAGGATGATCGGCGCGTGCCGGCAAGTATCGAGGCCGGTACCCCACCGATGGCTAACCGATCGAGCATTCAGCGCCCGGTCGGCGTCATGCGGTTACGGCTTCAGCGCTGATAGATCGATTGGAACAGCGCTTCGGTGGCGGCCGAAGGACGAATGCCGAGCTGCACCGACAAGTTGTGACGACAGCGCCGATAGACGCTCGCCGCATCGGCAGGACGTGCTTGCGCAAGCCGGCAGCGCATCAAACGCCGGTACAGGTCCTCGGCGAGCGTGATGCCGCGCTCGTACAGTGCAGCGGCATCGGACCAGCGCTGGCGCGTCTCCCAATGGCCGCCCGCGTCGGATAGCGAGCGCAGGAAGCGGTTGCGCCAGCGATCGCGTGCCGGGAGCAGCCATTGCTGCGCCGGTTCGCTTTCGAGGAACGGTCCTCGATAGAGTGCCAGAAGTCGGTTGCCGAGCGCCGCGACGACATGGTCGGCGCGGGCGCCGTGCAATTCATTCTGCAGGTCGTCGACGGTCTGATCCAACGCCCACACGTCGACCCACACGCACATCGGATCCAGCCCGACCTTGCCATCCTCGATCGTGATCGCCTCGGGCACCGCGAGCAGCTTGCGCAGGCGCGAGATCGCCATGTCGAGCGCCGCGCCGGCCGCGTCGGAATCCGCATCGGCCCACAGCAAGTCCGCAAGGCGTTCCTTGTTGACGTCACGCCCACCGCAGGCGATCAGCACTTTCAACAGATCGCGCGGCCGGCGTTGCGCCTTCCCCTGCTCGCGAACCGGCGCGCCGCCGCAGGCGATCGTCAGGCGTCCCAGCGTTTCGATCTTCAGCGGCCACGGCCATTTCGGGCCGGCTTCGCGCGGCGGGGCGAGCGCGTTCACCTCGATGATGCGGCGGGCGAATTCCGACTCGACATCGTGCTCGAGCGCCTGGGCGCACATGATCGCGCCGAAGCGAGGATTGTTGTCGAACGAATCGTAGAACTGGCGAGCGCGCGGCGCGGCGAAAGCCCCTGCCAGGAGCGCGCGCGCGTCGGGACGGCCGTTACGCAGCGCTTCGCACGCGTCGACCATGCGCACCATGTCGCGCATTTCCTCGGCGTGAAGCTGGGCGACCATGTCGGCGGTCTCGCGAAAAAGTCGCCGCGCGCCTTCGAAATCTCCGACGAGCACGCGCGCCTGCGCCTCGAGCGACAGCGCAACGCCCAGCATCGGCGGTGGCAACTCCAGGTCCTGCGAATACTTGCGCGCCCGGGCTGCGTGGAACAAGGCTGCGTCGCCCTCGCCCCTGGCAAGGGCGATGCGTCCATGGAGCCAGGCGAGTCGCCGTACGTCGACCAGGCTCGCCGGATCCGACGCGCTCTCCACGGTCTTTATCGCTTGCGCGATCCGATCGAAATCGCGCCTGCGCAGCGCCGCATCGATCTCATCGACTGCGAGCCAGATCGATACGCCAGGTTCGGAATGCTTCGCAACCAGGTCGAGCGCCTGCTTCTTCGCGCGATCCACCTGCAACCGCTCCTTGGCGTTTGCGGCGACGCGGATCCAGAACGTCAACCAGCGGCCGAGGCGATGCGGCGTCAGCTCCGGACGATCGATCAGCGGTTGCAGCAACGCATTGACCCGCTGACCCATCTCGCGCGCCTCGCGCGGTTCGGTGTAATAGAGCACGAGCCGTCCCGCCGCGAACTTGAGGTTCACGTCGACTTCGAGCTCGAGCAGGGCGAGGATTCGCGCTGCGCAGCGGTCGCAGAAGGCGTCGCTCGGCGCGAGCATCAGCAGGCCCGCGAGCAAACCCGCGTGCGCCAGTAGGTCCTCGTTCAGGTCGTCGAAGCGCAGCGACCCGTCACGCAGACCGGTGAGCGCTGCGATCTGGTGCCGGAACCCCCGGTAGCTCACCAGGGCCTGGCCGGTGATCATCAGCGCAGCCGCACACAGTGCGGCGCCAGCCGGGTTGCCGCGTGTTGCGAAGCCTTGCTGCGCGGCGGTAAGCGTCTGCAAAGCGCTGTACTCGCCCCGATGCGACGCCTCGAGACCGCGCGGGAGCAACGCTTGCGGATCGACGGCCGCGTCAGCCGGCAGCGTGATGGAGTGACTTGGCGGGCTCATCGAAGC